>RHLJ01000002.1:0-300000 GCA_003712055.1 Balneola sp. | reverse complement strand
TCTACATCAGATGCATCTCCTTTGAGAGTTCCCTTGATAAGGACACTCGCTCCAATCAAAGGCTCATTGGTACCCGCTTCTAATACTTTCCCTGTTACACTCCCTGTAAAGGCTTTTTCTGTTGAAATTTCACGAAGCGCTTCCAGCTTTTCAGCCTCAAAAAAGACAGTTTCTAATGAATTTGAGTATCCAACTTGAGAAACGAAAAAGATGATAACTAAAAGTGAAAAAATTGAAGTCCTGGTCATTCGGGATAAAAGTTTGGTTAGGAGTAGTTCAAATGCTGTTTTCCTAAAAACTGATCTTTATTTAAAATAGCAACCACAATATCCAACAATTACTAAATCAAATTGAACAAAAATAGATTAATCAATTCAATTTATTAAATCAACCAAATTTTATGGAAACGCTTCCTTATTTTTCGATTCTCCCTTCATTAAACAGAAATGCATAGTTAGAGCCAATTTTCTTTTCCCATTTTTTTTTGGAAGGATTCTTTTTTATTCTCCGCGGGCTAATTCACCTTACTTATTAAACTCACTTTAGTAATTAGTAATTTGTTAACGGGGACTAATCTTACATACACCAAAGCGTACAATTTTCGCATTGTATTCGAAACGATACGTTTGTTTGGTCCCATTTCAAGGGCAGATGTCGCACGAAGAACCAGCCTTACTGCTCAAACGGTTTCCAATATTGTGTCTCGGTTGTTGGACCAAAACTTTGTACAGGAAGGGAAGAAACTCCAAAAACAGCGTGGAGCTCCATCAACTACCCTGGAAGTGAATCCGGAAGGGGCTTATTCAGTTGGTTTGGATTTTAACCGAGACCACTTAACCGGTATCCTTGTAGATCTCGCAGGTACTTTGAAGACTAAAATATTCTATGAAGTAGATTCTCCGCATCCGGAAGAAGCAATAAAACTTATGGTTTCTACTATCCAGCAGCTTACGGCTTCTGAAGAGGTTAAAAGATCTCACTTTTGCGGAGTAGGTATTTGTATTCCTGGTCCTCTTGAGATTAATAAGAATAACGAGATCAGTAACACCATTAACCCAAAGGCTTTTCCGAACTGGAAACATGTACCTATCGGAGAAATGCTTAAAGAGCATATTAATGCTCCCCTTTTCATAGATAATAATGCCTCTGCTGCAACTATTGGTGAGCGTTGGTATGGCGCCGGAAAAAACATCTCCAATTTTGTATATGCATTCTTTGGAGTAGGTCTTGGTGGAGGATTAGTTTTAAACGGAAACCTTTATGAGGGTCAAAATCAGAATGCAGGAGAATTTGGTTATCTCCCTTATTATGGCGAAAAAAGTCCCCTCAGTGATTCCGACCAACCACACATTGGAGAACATTTCGATTTAAAGAAGCTCTACAAATGGCTCCAGCAATTCGGTGTTAAAGCCAATCGCCCTGAAGACCTTGGCTATTTATATGAAGACAAGAATGAGTACTTCATGAGCTGGCTTGAGTCAGCCAAACAGTATCTGGCTGAGATATTTTTAATTGCTGAGTATTTCATTGATATGGAAGTAGTAATTCTAGGAGGGCGAATTCCTACTGCAATACTGGAGGATATTGCCAGTGTACTTCCTGATAAAATTGCTTCCTATCGTAAAGAGCTTAAAACTTCTTCTCCTATCTTTCAATGTGGTACAGCCGGATCTGATGCTGCTGCTCTGGGAGCCGCAACCCTGCCAATGTTTGATTTGTTCGCGGCTCAGGCTGATGTGCTAATTAAGAATAACTCCTCCGACTAATCAGGCAGAACTAAGCTTCCTGATTAATGCACTATGTATCTGTCATAGTATCATTAGGAATCAGTACTTCACCAAATGAAATTTCCTGGCCTGCAAGTACAAAAGCAGTAGTTGGCATATCTTCCGTTAAAGAGAGCATATTGTCGTAGTAAGAAGTAAAATCATCTTCGGGGGTAGCCATTCCAAGCATGATCAAATCTGCCGCCTGTGATTCTCTCTTAAAAATCTCACCAAAAGCTTCCCCATTAGATACAATTACGTGGATGCTGGCCTCAAATCGAATTTGATCGACAATGCCTTTCATATTGGATTCAATCTCTTCCACAGCCTCTTCATTCTCAACGATTATCTTCAGATTTATCTCAGCATTTTTCCATGAAAGACTATTTTGGAGCATATAAACAAGAATCATCATAAGCCCGCCATTTCCTTTGAAACCACCCCACCATACATCTATGCGTTGTACTTTCTTTGCCCTTCCGAACTCGTTTTTATGAGAAAACTCCCCTCCATGAATTAGCACTACGTTTCTCTTCATTTCATAAAACTTGCGTACCATCCCGCAATATTGCTCCCTGATATCCGGGTTTTCACTTCCCCCAAGAACAATGGTGTTTGGAACCAATTTCCCCATACCATAAGCTTCAACCAATTTCACCGATCCTAAAAAAGGATCACTGGATGAGACTACTCTCACCAAAGCACTTATGGCTCTCTTTTTTAGAAAATTCCCAATCTCATCTTCCATACGTTCCCTGCGTTGATGCGATATATTTTCATCAGGAAACACAGTTGCTACCGTTAATATCCCACGATTGTGGGTTAACGAATTTGCAAAATCAATAAGGTACCAGCGCTTTCTGGGCGAACCTGAAAGTACCAGGGGTCTTGGCCTCCAGGTTTTAGGTTCATAATCATCACTAAGTTTTAGGAGTACTTCCCGAATTACCGCCATTAGTAATCCGTTTTTAACATTACCCCATACCGATGTTAATTCCCTCCTTTCCAACCAAAAGAAAATGACCCCGACAAACATAAGTGCTATTAAGGTAGCCGTCAGATTGATGAGGAACATCACCGAAAAACAACCCACCGCCCCTAATAATGATATTGCCCAATGGACTTTAAATGTTGGCCGAAATGAAGGGCTATCGAGTAATTTCTCAATTCCGGCAGCGAGGTTGATTACCCCATAGGTAGTAAGAAAAAACATAGAAAGTATAGGAGCGATTAAATTCAAATCACCAAACCAAACCGCTACCAACGCTACCCCCATTGTAAAGATGGTACCCAACCGGGGCTCTTCATCCTGTCCGCTTCCCTTACCCAGCCATGACAGCCAGCCCGGTAATATCTTATCCTTTGCCAATGCCTGGAGTACTCTGGGGCCTCCTAAAATACTACCTACCGCGCTCGAGAGTGTAGCACCCCAAACTCCCAATAAAATTGCATCTCCCCAAAATGCCATCTTCCGCATTATTAATGGATCTGAAATTAGATCTTCAGGTACTGCCCTAAAGGCAAGGATTAGAACCAATCCGATGTAGATCAGGTACCCAACTCCAATAGCCGCAAATGTTCCTGATGGGATGGACTTCGTTGGATTCTTCAAATCTCCCGACATATTCACGCCAGCCATTATCCCTGTAACAGCAGGAAAGAAAACCGCAAAAACTACCCAAAAAGGTTCTCTATTGGTCAATACAGAAGTAGCAGGTTCGGATGCTTCAACGGGGCTCCCAAAAACCAATGAGAGAAGAGAAATTCCAATCGCAAGCATAATCACATACTGTACCCTGATAGCTGCCCGAGCTGAAATTAATGCCAGCGCAGTAACTCCAAGAGTAGTAATTACCCCAACCCAACGTACGTCCAATTCAGGGAATACTCCAACCACACTTTCAGCAAAACCCACTACATATAATGCCACTGATAAGGCCAAAGCGATATATAATGGAATTCCTATCGCTCCTCCCGACTCAATTCCCAGCGATCGACTAATCATATAATAGGCTCCACCAATTCGAACCCTTTGGTCAGTGGCTATAGCAGCTACTGACAAGCTTGTCAAAAAAGTAATGGAGGTTGCGAGCGTAACAATAATAAGACTATTAACCAGGCCAACATTACCAACTACCCAGCCAAATCGGAGGTACATAATTACCCCGAGAATAGTAAGAATGGATGGAGTAAAAACTCCTGCAAATGTACCTAAGCCACCTTCCTTGGCTTTTATGGTTTCCTGTACATTACCAACGGTTTGCTTGCCCAAAAATCAGATGCATTATTTAAATCGGAGTGATGATACTAAGGGTTATACTCTGCAACAAGGTGAGAATTTTTATCTCTTTTAAAAAAAAGATAAATGGCTTATCTATAAGGCTGGAAAACCCCTTCCAGAGATTAATAAACATAGATTACCCATCATGAAAAAGGCTACGATATTTCTTTTCGCCATTCTGATTTCTTCATATAGCTTAGCTGCTGAACTCCATACGTTTAAAGTGCTCGTCTTCTCAAAAACGGCTGGCTTTAGGCATAGCTCGATAGACGAAGGGATTGCTGCAATTCAACAACTTGGCCTGGATAACGACTTTGAAGTAGACGCAACTGAAGACGCTTCCGCCTTTACCTTTGCAAATCTAATACAATATGATGCAGTAATTTTCCTGAGTACAACAGGTGATATATTAGATGCAGATCAACAAACTGCATTTGAGCAATATATCCAGAGCGGCGGTGGATTTGTCGGCATTCACGCCGCATCTGATACCGAATATGACTGGCCATGGTATGGAGAACTCGTTGGGGCTTATTTTGCTAGTCATCCTCCTGGTACCACCGAAGCTACCATTGAAGTAGCCGATAAAAATCATCCCTCTACCGAAGGTTTGCCCGATTACTGGGTACGAACTGATGAGTGGTATAATTTCCAGGACAACCCCAGAGGTGATGTGCATGTACTGGCTACTCTTGACGAGGGCACTTTTTCAGGGGGAACCATGGGATATGATCACCCCATTGCATGGATGCACGATTATGATGGCGGCCGTGCATGGTATACTGCCGGAGGTCATACCGAAGAAAGTTACTCCGAAGCATTATTTCTTGAGCACATTCTTGGTGGAATTCTTTATGCCAGCGGTGATGTAAGCGGCAGTTTTGATGCCAGTTCTGAAGATAAATACCAGGTTACTGTAGTCGACAACAATCCTGTTAATCCAATGGCATTAGCCGTTCTTCCAAACTTAGATGTACTATACATTGAGCGTGGAGGTACTTTAAAACTAAGAGATATTGAAACGGGCATTATCTCAGAAGTAGGACAACTAAGTGTAGATTCAGGTCGCGAAGATGGATTAATCGGGATCGTACTTGATCCTGATTTTGAAACCAATTCATGGGTATATCTATTCTACTCGCCCTCGGCTGTGGTTGAACAGAGGGTGTCTCGGTTTGAATTTGTTGATGATGAGCTTGATCTCTCAACTGAAGAAATCATACTCCAGATCCCTGTCCAGAGAGACCAGTGTTGCCACTCAGGAGGCGACATGGAATTCGACCACAATGGAAATCTATTCATTACTACTGGTGATAATGTGAATCCATTCGCCTCTGACGGGTATACTCCAATTGATGAACAATCAGGGCGTTCTGCCTGGGACGCTCAAGGTACTTCAGCTAACACGAATGACTTGCGTGGTAAAATCCTTAGAATTCATCCTGAAGATGATGGAACATACACCATCCCTGATGGAAATCTATTTGCCAATGCTGAAGACGGATTACCTGAGATTTATGTAATGGGAACAAGAAACCCATTTCGAATAGCCGTTAATAAGGCCACCAGTGAATTGGTTTGGGGAGATGTGGGACCAGATGCTGGTGGAGATAGTGGAACCCGGGGTCCTCGTGGGTATGACGAATTTAACCGGACATCTACTGCGGGTAATTTTGGATGGCCATATTGTATTGCTGATAATCAGGCCTACATTGATTATGATTTTGCCACCAGTACTTCTGGCAGCGCCTTTGATTGTTCAAATCCGGTCAATAATTCTCCAAACAACACAGGATCTACCACCCTTCCTGTGGCGCAACCTGCATGGTTATACTATCCTTATGGAGATTCCGACGAGTGGCCCGAACTTGGATCTGAAAACGCCCGGACTGCTATTGGTGGAGCCTACTATTTTTATGATTCTACCAATGTTGAGACTGGTAGCTTTCCTCAATACTACGACAGCACACTCTTTATTCTTGAATGGACCCGAAACTGGATCAAAGAAGTTCGCTTTGACGAAGACGGCAACCTGCTTCAAATTAACTCATTCCTTGATGGACTAACACTCAATCGTCCTATTGATATGGACTTTGGCCCTGATGGTGCCATGTATATAATTGAATGGGGAACAGGGTTCGGTGGCGGAAATGACGATGCCCGAATCATTAAAATCCAATATGTAGAAAATCTTGCTAACCGAGCTCCTTTTGCTATTGCATCCGCCTCAGTTACAAGTGGTCCTGCTCCACTGGAAGTTAATTTTAACGGAAGCTTATCCACTGACCCGGATAATGATGATCTTAACTACTCCTGGGATTTTGATGAAGATGATATAGAAGATTCCGGCGAAACCAATCCAACTTTCACCTATACCGAAAATGGCTCCTATGTTGCTAAGCTAACGGTTACTGATCCAGATGGAGAATTTGCAGTAGCCCAGGTTAATATTATTGTTGGAAATAGTGCGCCTACAGTCACAATAAGTGAACCGATTAACGGTGGGTTTTATGAAGATGGTGATATTATTGAATACACAATATCGGTAACCGATCCTGAAGAAGGTTCTACCGAAGATGGTATAGATTGCAATGATGTGGTGGTTGAACCTTCTATTGGTCATGACGATCATGCACACGGTGTTGGAGCCACTACCGGATGTACAGGGAGTTTTTTAACCGAGCCCCATGGAGACGGACCTGATAATGTATTCTATGTTCTGAATGCAGAGTATACCGACAACGGCGGTGATGTAGGAGCATCACTAACTGGAAATGCTACCATCATCCTCAATCAAAAGAAAAAGCAGGCGCAACACTCATTAGAGTTCAGCGATCTGCAAACCGAGTCTACGGGAGACTTCCTAGGTGGAGGATTAAATGTAGGCTTCGTTAATGACGGATCTTACCTGAGATTTGGCGCAATGAATTTTGAAGGAATTGAATACTTCACCGCACGATATGCTACCCAGCAAAATCCTGCTCAAATTGAAGTTCGTTTAGACAGCCCAACCGGAGAACTAATAGCTAGCACCCAAACTTCTATAACCGGAGGATGGCAAACCTATGACTATTTCACCTCTTCTCTGGATGCACCAGAAGGAACCCATGAGAATGTATATATTGTATTCTCAAACCCCGGACAATTCGGGATTGGAAACTTGAACTTCTTTGAATTTTTTGGAATAGGAGCAGCTAAAGAAAACCCTGACTCTCTGAAAGGATTAGCAGCTACCTATTACCCTAGCACTGATTTCACCGGAACCCCGGTAAAACGCCAGGAGCCAATGATAGCCTGGAACTGGGAAGGCGACTCACCTGCTGAAGGAATCCCTGCCGATGGTTTTAGTGCGCGATGGGAAGGTCAGATTGTAGCTCCAAGTTCTGGTCAATATTCTATAATTGCAGATGATGGAGGAGGAGATGTAGAAGTATGGATAGATGGAGAACGAAGAATATTCGGATTCATTAGCTCTTATACCACCGACCTTGTTGAAGGTGAGCCCATTGATATAGTAGTTGAGTACACTCATGAATCAGGCGACGCCTCTATGTACTTGCGTTGGTCAGGATCCAATCCTTCTAATGTGATCCACTCAGACTATCTTATCCCTGACCTGGAAGCTCTTCAGGTTTCAAATGAACTGGAAACGGAAAAACCCGGCAACTTCCAGCTTTCTCAAAATTACCCAAACCCATTCAATCCAAGCACCAATATCCAATTCAGCATCCCTAATGCCGGAAAAGTAAGCCTGGATATATTCAACCTGTTAGGTCAAACTGTGCAGGTGCTTGTTGATGAAGTTCGAAATGAAGGTACACACTCTGTGACCTTCGATGCCTCAGCATTATCCAGTGGGGTGTACTTCTATCAATTGGAATTTGATGGAAAAGTACTTTCGAAGCGAATGATTTTACTGAAATAAAACCGATGGTTATTTAATTCTTTACCCATACTTAATGCCTTGTACTATATGTAAGAGTAGTAAAACTACATATTGCCTTATCCCTCTTCTTTTAGCTTTTTTGATTCCTCATCAGCACATCAAAGCTCAACAAGTAACTGTGGGTGCCGGTAGCTATACCACCTCGCTACCAGCAGACGTAGACCCACCCCAAAATGTAAATGGTCAGAATATTTCTCCCCGAATAGCCGATGGGTTTAACCAACCCATTCAAACGAATGACTTCTGGAGCAGCCTGATATTTCCTTTTTTTGGGGATGCACACTCCCCTACACTTTATGCCCATCCAATACTGGTAGATGCCAGTAATGATGGACTGCAAATCGGATATACCATCGATCCGGTGTTTGCGGCACAGGATTACCTTTATCCATTCTCCGCTCAGCTAACGGTTTCGGTAGAAGGAATGGATGCTTCTGAAACCGTGCCTGTTAACTATACCGACTGGACGGTTACCGCACAGTGGACAGACGGATCAAAACAAATGGAAGCTACCTTCGGTCACGGACTCCCCTTTGTTTATTTTGATATTACAGGTGGAAATGCCAGCATTGCTACCACTTCTACCCCAACCATTTGGTTTAATGAAGGGGAAGTACTTGGGGTCACCATCAATGGAAAGCACTATGGAATCTTTGCTCCAACGGGGTCGACATGGAGTGGAACCAGCACCTTCACCTCCGACCTGAATGGCAAAACCTATCTTTCAGTAGCTCTGTTGCCCGACAATACAGAAGAAATCTTGGAGTATTTCAGAGCACGAGCCTATGCTTTTGTTGCCAATAGCACCATTGAATGGGAATACAACGAACAGACCGCACAACTAGAAAGCAGCTATTCCTATGAAACAACATTGAGAGATTCGGCGGACGGAAACCTTGATGAGACACTTACTGCACTTTATCGCCATCAATGGCTGCATGTAAATGAAGCAACCACCTCCCATATTTATTACTCTCCAAGAGGAGAAATGAAGCTCTTTGAGGGAAACACTTTTACTACAACCCTCCCATTTCAGGGAGTACTCCCGGCCTTACCAAATCAAGGGGACTATAACCCAGGCATATTGCTTGAACTTGTGCAGGATGTAGCAGAGGAAACCCTGGATGTTCAACCTACTTATGAAAATGGCAAGGCCATGGCCCGCTTTGCCAATCTGGTTCATATTGCTGAGCAACTGGGAGCAACAGAAGAAAGAGATTACTTCCTGACTCAATTAAAAGCTCGTTTAGAAGAATGGTTTACAGCAGGAGGTGATCAGGAATACTATTACAATGAAGAATGGACGGTACTCACCGGTTACCCCTCTGGTTTTGGTGCTGACCGGGAAATCAACGACCATCACTTCCATGCAAGTTATGCCGTAGCAAGTGCCGCTACTATTGCCAACTATGATTCGGCATGGGCATCACAAGATCAATGGGGTGGCATGGTGAATCTTCTTATCAAAGATGCCAATAATTGGGATCGAACGGATGACATGTTCCCTTTCTTGCGATCTCACGATATTTATGCCGGGCACTCCTGGGCTGCTGGTCATGCCGCCTTTGGGGATGGAAACAATCAGGAGTCTAGCTCAGAGTCTATGAACTTTGCTTCAGCTGTGGTTCTATGGGGAGAAGCTACCAATCAGGATGAAATCCGAGACCTTGGAGTTTTCCTGTACGCAACAGAAACTACCGCGGTAGAACAGTATTGGTTTGATGTAGATGAAGAGGTATTCCCGGAAGATTATGGGCATGTAGCCATTGGAATGGTTTGGGGTGGAAAGGGAGTCCACTCCACCTGGTTTGGAGCAGATCCTGAATTCATTCATGGAATAAATTTATTACCGATTACCAGTGGCTCCCTATACCTCGGAAGACATCCTGATTACATCCTTAAAAACTATAACGAAGTTGTAGAAGAGCGGAGTGGCCAGCCCACAGTCTGGAAGGATATCTTCTGGCAATACTTAGCTCTCTCAGATGCAAATCAAGCCTTAAGCTACTACTTTGCTGATCCGAACTATGAGCCTTTTGACGGAGAATCGAGAGCACATACCATGCACTGGTTGTATAACATGAAGAAAATGGGGCAGGTGGATACAACTACCTTCGCTGACATCCCTACCTATGCCGTCTTTAAAAGTGGAGATGATAAAACCTATATCGCCTATAATGCAGGATCGGCTGAACGTGTAGTTAATTTCACGGATGGATACTCCATGTCAGTTCCTTCCAGAACCATGTCCAGCGAAACAACCGCTGAGACTAACCCTGACGCTCCCGTTGCCATACTTATAGCCGACAAAACCAGTGGTAAATCTCCGCTTACCATTCAGTTTGCAGGTAGCAATAGCTTTGACCGTAATGATCTGGAAATCAGCTACTCCTGGGAGTTCGATTCATTAGGAGTAAGTAGTGCTTCAGACACCTCCTTCACCTTTACTGAAGTCGGAGAGTATTTGGTGAAGCTGGAGATTACAAACTCTTCCGGTTTTACCGCATCGGATAGTGTACGAGTTGAAGTTCTACCTAATGGAACTCCTTTTGGAGGAGAGCCGATTGCCGTTCCCGGAAAAATTGAAGCGGAAGATTATGATCTTGGTGGAGAAGGTATTGCTTACCATGATACAGAAGCATCAAATATCGGCATTGCTTACCGACCAGAAGAAGGGGTTGACCTGACTGGTGCAAATGATGGGGGCTTTGCAGTATACTGGATTGTCGCAGGAGAATGGATTGAGTATACCTTTGAAGTAGAAGAAGCCGGAGCCTATACCTTTAGTCCTTATGTCACCTCAGTTCCCGGATTTGGAAACTTCCGAATGTATATCGATAACGTAGATGTAAGCGGGCGAAGAAATGTTACCAGCACAGGAGGCTGGGAAAGCTGGACTCCAATTGATATAGAAGGAATCGAACTGGAAGCAGGGATACACCGAATGCGCTTCGAGTTTGATTCCGATACCGATAAAGAAGGCTGGCTATTCAGCATGAACTACATTGATGTGCAAAAAACCACTGCTGTTGGTATTGAGGATGAAGGAAGTACGCCAGGCGAGTTTTCACTATCTCAAAATTATCCGAATCCATTTAACCCCAGCACTAAAATTTCATTCGCACTTCCCAAAACAGGGCATACTCAACTTCGTGTGTTCAATGTAACCGGACAGCTGGTACAACAACTTGTTGATCAAACCATGAACCAGGGGCAACATTCCCTCACCTTCGATGCTTCAGCGCTATCCAGCGGAGTGTACTTCTACCAGTTAGAATTTGACGGGCAGGTTCTGTCTAATAAGATGGTGTTGTTGAAGTAAAAAAACTGTTCTAGTAAGAACGATTTTAAATGCCTGTGGCTATGAGGAACTTAATATTTAGTATTTAAATGTATTTACCTCACCTCGAACTTAGTAGATGATATTTGCCGTGGTTGTGGTAAGAATATTGCTGATACTAATAGAATTGAGTATATGATACAGTCATCAAGTGGAGCTGATTACCACCAGTATCATAAAAAAAAAGCATCAATTGTTAACTTTTACGTCAGAATTGCCCAAAAGACTTTTTTGCTTTCGGACTTGATTTAATGGGTTAAATAAATAGAAAATTAATCACTGATACAGGAAGTAATCCAGTAACTGAAAAGAATGTAAGTTTATCAGCTAGAGTTTTGAATTTCTCTTTATTAAAAAAGTAATAAACACAAGCAATGCCAAAAGACAGAAAAATTGTTGCAAAATTTATTGCTCGAGTAGGATTTTCTGGATATAAACCTCCAATTATTAATAATGCTGGTACAACAAAAATAATTAGAATAGATCCAAACGCTAATAGAAGGTGATCTAAATATTGCAAAATTGCATTAAAGCAACCTAGCCCATTACTAAAGCAACCTGGTCTACTGCTATACGAGTGCAATTCTAGGTTCGTATAAAATTGCATATCAGAGCTTGGTCTGAATTGTTCAGACATTTCAATGATACCATCTTTACTTAAAATCTTTTGAACTAGCCTAAGAAATAAATAGAATATATTAGCCCCTATTAATGTATATGTTGTAATATCAATTTCATTTTCACTTAATAAATCAAAAGCCCATTCAATTCCTTTATAAATAACAATTGGACTAATAATTGAAACGAATACCCAACTTATTAATCTGTTAACCCTTTCATTCATAGATAATATTTTATTTATAATTTATTCTATAGCATTGATATAAAATAATTTGAGTATATAATATTTATATACAATAAAATCTAGCTAGCATACTTTAAAAAATAATCCATTTATACTCATGCAACATTAAGGCAATTGCCCCAATCCAGATTAACAAATAGAGAATGTTTAACGCATTACTATATGATGTAAACCAAAAAACTTGGTGAATAAATTTATTTCTATTTTTTCGTAGCAAGTCATCAGATTCGAATAACTTATAATGCTGTTTAAAACCACTTTTTACTTTACTCTCTATCTCATCATCTAGTTTCTTTAGCGAATCTTCCCCAACCTTGATTAGCTCCCGTGTTCTTCTCTCTAATCGCCAAAAAATAAAAGTTATTATACTTTGTACTAATGGTACTAAGCCTGCATTGAAAGAAGAGTTTTCAGAGTTTTTCAACCCTATATAAACGGCAAAAAAAATACTTGTTACGATTAAAAAAAATCTAAGAAGGCTCATTCTTTGATTTGCATGAACCATAAAATAGTTCCATGCATAATCTCTTAGCTCTTTTCTTTGATCGTCAGTCATAGCTATTGTTACAACAATCTTTGATTGCCGCAACTCCATAGAACGAAATCCACTATCCCGACTAAATCACCACTTAAATCAGAAAGGGTTTGGCATAATATACTTGGTTCAGTGTCGAATTTATTCGCAATTCTGATTAAATGACGATCTGGTTTACATACGTTAATTCCTAGATTTCTAGCTAAATGGTATTTAGTAACTGCCCCAATCCAAGGAAGTGTTTCCAAATATGAGATTTTATCGTCAACACACAAGAAAGAATCAAAAAGTCTCTTCCTACTTTTATAAACAAAATCTATTCCAGAAACTTTTCCTGAATGATTGAAAATATATTCTACTGGAATGTTGAGATTTAAAGCCTCAATAATCTTGGGATAAATTTTAGAAGCAACCTGATATTTTAATCCTGAATTCAGAACAACCCATATATATTCATATGCAAATTCATCAGAACTCGAACAGGGGTTTTGCAAACAACTTTCTATGTAATCCAAATCGCTTTTAAAACCTATCTCTATTATCTGCTTCTTTAAATCGTAGTATTCAGCTAGATTCATTTTTTTAATATTGTTCTGTTTCTAATTTTTCAAGTATGTGTTGCTTTTTTAAACAACTTCGGCAAATGCCACATGCATACTTATGCTTAGTACATGAAAATCCCCATCTAAGAATGTTAATTGAAATCCCACTTGATTTGATCATTTCAAATGATGACAAATTAATTCCCGGAGTCATAACCTGAATACCACCTTCTTGGCATTTTAATAAGGCATTAAATTGCTCAAAGAATAAACTCCGACCATCTGAATACGATTCATCATCTTTTACGGTGCCTATGATTATTTTTTCTACACCTACTTTGATTGCGTACATCGAAGCAATAGTTAATAAAAATTGATTACGATAAGGGGTCCATTCTAACAATCCAGAAAGACTTGATTTTTTTTCACCGAATAACTCTCCAAAACCTAGTGATTTGAGATTACAAGTATATATAAAGTGTTGAATATCAAATTGTTCACAAATTTTACTTGAAGCCTTAATTTCTGACTCAGCACAAATTTGTCCATAGTCAATAGTGAGTGCATACTTTGGTTTTAGAGTATATGCGAGAACAGTTGATTCCAAACCGCTCGAAAGTAGTAATATTGACTTATCCTTCAAAAATTTTCCAAGCTACTTTATAAAGTGCAGTAGTCAAGTCCTCGTGTATTTCACAACCTGTTCCTTCAAACATTGTCGTATTATGATCCAATTCATGAGAACAGTAAAGAAAAACTGGTAGATTATTAGCTTTTCCGTAACCAATTTCAAAAATAGTACCAGGATCCATACCATCGCAAAGTGCAAAAATAGCTTTAGACTTCTTGAGAGCCCTTAAATCTTCTTTAGCAACATATTCAGCAGCACCAAAGCCAATTTCATGAATTGGTGAAAATACCTTCAAACCCATATTCAGTAAACAAAGCCGAACATCATTTACAAACCAAAACTCTTGAATTGAAAAAAAAGGTCCAGCTAAATAAATGTCATATTCATAAGAATCATCTCTTTGAATTGGGTGTAACTCTTCGAAACTAAATTGATCAATTAAGTATTTTTCATCAAGAGGCAACAATTTGGAATTGCAATAATAAGCACTTGCTCTGGAAGCAAAAAGTGCTGCTTCAGAAGAGGAACTAGATTGTTCAATCCAATAATAGGCAAAGACAGCAGAAAAAATATCGCCAGAACCGATACTAAAAATTCTATCTGTTTTAAAAGCAGGAACACTAACAATATCTTTACCTGTCTCAAATACTTTGGCTCCAAATGCCCCTTGTTTTATCACTACTACCTGACTCCTCTCAAGAAGTTTATTTCCTGCAATTACAATATCTGACTCACCAGATAGAAATTTGGCTTCCGACTCATTAAGTACAATTGCGAGCTCCTGGGCTTTTGATCCATTTTCATCAAAATGTTTGGGTGATAATGGAGATTGAGGATCATAGACAACTTTCTCACCATCTACTATAACATCATTTTCGAGTATACCATATTGTAAAATCCTTTCTCCTTCAATATGTATTGTTTCTTTTTCAATGATACCTAAATCGGGGAAAATTGTAGGTGCAGATAAACCATGTAAGTAAAAAAACTCTACTAATATTTCTGAATAGATGGGGTTCAATTTAATACCAAAAGAATCAGCTATTCCTGAGATTTTTGATATCAGTTCATTCTTTATTGGAGATGTTAGAACGACTTCATCTGATAGCTCAGAAATTGCAATAGCTGCTCTTAAACCTGAACCATAAATCTCATCCCAATAGGGATACCTACAGTTTTCATAGTAAACTCCCCCTATTACATTAATCATCAATCTGTACTATAAATTCTAACACTACAAGTACCCCCATCTATATTTATCACCTCAGCTATATAGGAATATCCTTCATTAATACATCTTTTAAGATCTATATATCTATAGTTTGTTATTGAGCCAAGAACCTGAGCATTAAATGAGACTATTATCGGTCCGTTTTCACTACTTAACCCAACAGAAAGTAAATTCCCAACTACAATTCGAGAAAGTACATCGGGATCAGGTGATGTAACATTTGTTTGAAAAGAAATTTGTTTACAATCAATCGAACTTGAACCTGTAGAACCTCCTTGGCTTGAACCAGTAGCATTATTTCCATTTTTTCTATTAGAATCTCTTGGGGGATAGTATCTTCCCCCTCCTCCGCCACCAGACATACGCTTATTAATTTAGAGTTTTAATATTGATATTATTACAATAATACCCATGACTATAGAATGCAAACTCAAAACATGCCTTTTAGATTAGAAATTTTTGCCAAAAAAAGCCTATAGAACAATAAACCATGATAAGTCAATGAATTAACAGGGTTAGAAAATAGGCCCAGAAAGACTTACCCCCACCCCATCAATTACAACTCAACTACTCCCCTTCAAAAGTAACTCTCCTCAATATAGTTGCTCCCATAGGAACCAACTGGAAGGGTTCTTCGGTGCCAGGATTCACGGTTATCAGTGGAGCCACAGGTAGTACCCCGGAGTAATGCGGGTAGGAATCAGAAACACTTTCCCGGAATTCAAAAGTTGGAGAAAGTGAGCGTGAATAAAAGCTTTCCGAAGTTGGGAACACATAGTAATCAGTAAACTCCGAACCCTCGTAGTTTTTGATGGTCTCCTGTCGGGAAGGAATAGGATAGGAATAAACCAGTGGACCGCGCTGCACATACATATCGTCTGAATCAAAATTTTTTACTTCAATTTCATTCTCGAAACTAAGAGTCATTACTTCTGAACCTTCCCATTGCTTCGTGACTCGCAGGTAATCTTCCGATTCCGTAACAGAAGCTCCATCAACTGCTAATTCAACACTTTTTGACCAACCTGGCTTTCTTAGTAAAAGAGTGAATTCGGTTGGCTCAGAAACTGAAATAGTAAATCGGATTTCATCAGAAAACGGATAATTCGTTTCCTGCTTAATTTCTACGTCCGCCCCTTTTATACTTGATGTTAGAATCGAAGGTCCATACATCAAGGCGGCTAAGCCATCGTCCGTTTTCATCCACATATAATCCAGGTAGTAGCCAAGATTACGGGCATAATTTGGGCTGCAGCAAACAGCTGGTTCTGAGTGAGTTGGAGAGTATTTATAGCGGGTATCCTCTGAAGGTTCTCCTTCTCCATGATGATGACCATCCAGCACATACGCATTGTCTGGTTTTCCATAAGTCATGGCTGTTCCGTTCTCGTTTCGGGCACCAAGCATTGCGTTAAAAGTGAGTCGTTCTGCCCGGTCCGCGTAACTTATATCTCCTGTTTTCTGGAAAGCAGAGCCAAAGAAATTTCGAAGCTCGAACATCGCACAAAATTCTGTGGATGTGACCGTAGGATCAGCTTCTAATCCCAAAATCCATTCATTTCCATGTGCAGCGCCACTAGGCAAAAGTAACGGGTCTAATTTAAACAATGCGTTATCATAGGCTTCTTTCAATTCATCATATCCGGTGGCGTAATAGGCATTTATCAGCGTCCTGAAATGTTCATAGGTATGCACCGCATGACCGGTAAAGGCCGAGTCACGCTCCATCAAATACGGATAGCGTAAATCGTTGAACGACCGGTTTATAGAAAAACTCGAAAATGCTTTATACAGGTACACCGCATAATCCTGGTACTCCTGGTTACCAGTGATTCGGAATAGCGTTTCACAAACATCGGTCATCATTAATCCATGAGTAACTCCACCAAAGGCATTTTCCAAATCGAAGGGGTTCTTCGATTCTTCTCCATATTCTGCCATGGTTACAGCCATTGCTCGTTCCACAGAATCCAGGACCCTCTCATCATTTGTAAATTCATAGTAAGCGAGCAGCATCCGGAATGCCGTAGTTTGGGCCCATAACTCCCCGTTTGATCCGGTGTGCTGATAACGAAGGTTCTCTTTGTAAATACCGATGTACCCATCTTCATCTTGCGAAGCCAATAAGTTCTCGACGATGGCTTCACTTTGTTTAATACTGGCCTCATCATTCGTCAGGTAAGCATGGCGGACAAATCCATCCCACCAATTCCCGATGGTTTCCGCATTCCACCACATAATGGATGCTTCCCAGGCTGCACCGGTAAGAACCAAATCTCCCATTTCAGGCACATCTTCTAACCCGCCCCGTCTGGCAGTGTTATACAAGTCGTCTTTTTTAATTCCCGGATACAGTTCATCGAGTGCGCCTACCAAGCCATGTTCTAAATCTTCTTTCATCACATCCAGTAACCACCCCTCCGGTTTATTTGAACCCGAAGGTAGTTGCTGAAAGGCTGGTGTAATTGGTCTTCTTGGGTTTTTGAAGAACGTGAGCAGATGGGAATCGTTCTGAATAGTATCCTTTGTTTGATTCACATTATTTAGAAAAGCATTGCCTTGTGAGCTTTCCTTGGTTTCGCAAGAACACATAATCACAATGAATGACAGAGTTAGTACAGAGAAGCTTTTTTTTGCCATAATTCTGCTTTTTGATAGTTATTTCCCATTTAAATCTATCCAACCTGAGAAATAAAACCTTGCTGAGAATTAACCGATTGATCGCATATATTAACATGAAGCTTCCTGGAAATCGTAAATAAAGTAAGTATTGAAGAATTATCGGGCTCAAAAGGAAATTATTCTGGATGAACATTCATCCAATTCTATTTACTCTTTTTGGATTCAGAGAGAACGCTTCACCCCTTTCTGGCACTTCCATCCGGAAGTGGAACTTACACTCATAACTAAAGGAAAAGGGGTTCGGATTGTTGGTGACTCTATCCAGCCTTTCCATGAAACGGATCTTGTTTTATTGGGAAGCAACCTTCCACACAATTGGATTAGCTTTGACACCGTAAGCGAATGTGAGGCCTTTGTTCTCCAGTTTTCAGCCAAAGTTCTCCAGAGCGCCGGAGAATTAACTTCTATTGATGAGTTTGTAAGGACATCTACACGAGGAATATCATTCTCGAATCCTGATGAACAACTCCTTGATAAAATCCGAAGCTTCAATGATTTGCCTGATGCTTTGAAGTATGCCCGATTGATTGAGATACTCTTTGAGCTTAAGGGCGAAGAGCCAACGGAATTCCTTACTTCCTCGAGCTACCGGATTCCTACCTATAATTACAAATCTCAACAGCGATATGAGAACGTCACAGATTTTGTGATTAATAACATTCACCGAAAGATCACACTTGAAGAAGCTGCCGGAGTTGGAAATATGAGCCGGGAATCCTTTAGTCGATGGTTCAAAGATGCTTCAGGAACTTCATTTGTCCACTATTTGAATAGGACCAGGACTGAGATTGCCTGCCACTTACTTATTCACAGTGATGACCCAATCAACGAAGTAGCTTATAAGGTAGGTTTTGAAAGCCTGAGTCAGTTTCACCGGTGCTTCAAGAATTATAAAAACACCTCTCCGCTCAAATTCAGGAAAAGGGCCTTATTTCGGGATTAAAAACTCCCTAGTCAGCTAATAAAAAAGTAAGTGCTTCATGTACTCGTTTACTCCATGCTATTTCTGTGTGGGGCTCACCTTCATACACTTCAGTAGAGAAATCAAAATCTATCGATTCCTCTACACTTCGAAAAATTTGATCCATTCGTCGCTGATGAACGGGGTAGTATTGGTCAAGCGTAGCCGTTCCGATATCAAAATATAGTTTCCGGCCTGAAACAGATTCTTTTCGTGCATCCAAATAAGAATAAAAGGCATCTGGTATTTCGCTGTTATCAGAAAAACTCCCAATCCAATGAGTGGAAATACATGCTGCTCCGCCAAAAATTTCGGGGTACTCAAAAAAGGCATACATGGAAATGAGCCCACCCATACTTGAACCTGCAATAAATGTATTCGAAACATCACTCAGAGTTGAAAACCGATTATCGATATAGGGCTTTAGCTCATAGACTATAAATTTCAAATAGTCATCTGAATTGACATCTATCCCAAACATAGGCGATCCATATCGGTCTATATTTCGTAAAGAATCGCGGTAAGATGACTCCAACGAATTGAAAGGTTTTTCGGGAAAATAATTGGAATGCCTTTCCTGAGAAACACTAGAAATACCAACCAGAATTATATCCTCGATAGCTCCTTCTAGTACCAGGCTATCGATAACTTCGTCCAATCTCCAGGATTGCCCGTTCCATGTATCCAAAGTGCTGAACAACATCTGACCATCGTGCATGTACAACACCGGATATTTTATTTCTTCATTATATGAATCAGGAAGCCTGACAAAAATATCCCTTTCGGTAACATACTTCGACTCAAACTGTTTAATGCTAATTAGTTCATTATTTGCCTCCATTTCCCAAGGAGTAACTATGAAAACTATAAAAAGAATTAGCTGAGGTACCATCATTTATTGATCTTTTTTGGCGACAATGTAACTATAGGCTTCGAGAATTAAACCATGCTCCATTATTCATTTGCTACAAATAACCTGATTCCATCGAGCTCTTCAGTGATTTCAATCTGGCAACTCAATCGACTGAACTCTGTTGCATTATCTTCAAATTCAAGGATATCCGTTTCCATGTCATCAGGCTTGCCAACTTTATCAAAATCCTCGGGAGCTACATGAACGTGACAGGTAGCACAAGAACAAACCCCACCACAATTCCCTTCAATGCCTTGTACATCATGAAAAGTAGCCAACTCCATAACGCTTCCTGAATTGTCATCAAGTGTAATTTCTTCCTGAGATTGTGTTATAAAAGTGATCTTTGCCATTGTGATTTATTTAGAATTGAAACGAACATTGATTTCTTCGAAACCTACTTTCCTTTTGATTTCGCCAATGCTTTCGATGTTTTCTTTGAAGTTGATAATGTCGATAGAGTCTACTCTTTCTGAAAGAGCCTTTACTACCTTCCGTAATATTTGCCGGGCATGGGTGGCGCCTAAACAGGCATGAATCCCAAACCCGAAGGCCACGTGAGGATTCCTTTTCCTATCAAGAATAACTTCCTCCGGATTTTCAAATACAGATTCATCCCGATTTGCCGAAGCCCAGGTCAATCCAATTTTTTCGTTCTTTTTTATGGGACAATCTCCAATCATTGATTCTTCGGCTGCTACCCTTCCTAATTGGGTAAGTGGACTGAAATAGCGTACTAATTCTTCTACAGCATTGTTCACCATATCCGGGTTTTCTCGTATTTGTTGCAATGCTTCCGGATGTTCTGCGAAATAGGCAATGGAGTTTGTAAGAGTGTTTATTACTGTGTCCCGACCTCCGGCAAAAGTCAGGTTCATAATTCCGTGAACTTCTTCTTTGCTCAGCTTCCTTCCCTCCACTTCAGAATTCAGTAACACCGAAAAAAGATCCTCGCCAGGGCTGGTACTCGCTTCTTCTATTTTTTGAAGGATGTATTCATCCACTACCCCTGCTTTGGTAGAATCTAATTCGCCACCTTCTCCTCTAAAAACATGTGTTCCCCAGGAAATCCAGGTATCGGCCTCATCCATTGCCGTATTCAATAATAGAGTAAGGGCTCTCGATTGAAGCTTTAGCGAAAATTCCTCCACTAACTCGATCTCCTCTCCTGAGCATGCTTCGTTTAGCAATTCGTCGATAATAACATCCAGTTTTTGTTGAAAACCCTCTTCCAGCGGTCTTTTGAACCAGGGATCCAAAAGAGCCCGAAAATCTTTATGCTGTGGGGGATCCATTTCAACGGGAATCTGTCGGATATCCCGAACATCTACTTCTGAAGGAATCACAATTCTACCAGGGTCAACCGACCCTGAATTGAATATCTCCCAGGAATGAGCAGCTTTTCTCAAATCCTTTAATCGAAGCACCATGTGTACAGATTCCCCATGATCTTCGATCTGGTATACTCCGTCTTCTTTCCTTAGATGTTCGAATGGACAGGAAAATTCGCTCGCCTTCATTCCGGGTTCTTAGGTTGGTTGGTTACTGAAATCTATTTATTCAGCAGAAAAGAACATTGGCGAAATTAAACTAGTTTATTGCAGATATTAGCATTTTATGCCTCAGTCGATCTGAATTTTGGATAATTCAGATATTTTTAAATAAAAAACCCATCCCAGGGTTAACTGAAATGGGTTTTTATGAAGTGGGCCCAGAGGGACTTGAACCCCCGACCAATCGATTATGAGTCGACTGCTCTAACCAACTGAGCTATGGGCCCTTTTTTGCAAAGGCTGCAAAGTTAAGACCTTTCCCCTCTTTTTGAAAGCAATTTTTACTTCAAAAAGCAGCTTAATTGCCGAGCAGTTCTTTTTTGGTAGTTGCTTTGGAACTTTCAGGAGCTAAGGATCTCCCGGCTATATAGATATTCCCCTCTTCATCGGTAAATCCTACATCTCCGCTATCGTAGGTTTGAGCAAAGCACGAGGTTCTTGAATAGATATAAATAGGTGTTGGATGTTCCTGTGTGCCACTGCACGTGAGCTCTACTCCTTCTATCGCTTTACCATTGCACAGATTTTCCAGATCAAAAGGAAGTACCGTACTTCTCCGTTTATGGCAGGAAATCAACCCACCTGCTTCGGTTTGTCCATATCCCTGGTACATAAAACTACAATGCGGAGATAGCTTTGCATATTCTTCAAATTTGATGGGATAGCCCCCATAAGCCACATTATTTACAAACCAGCGCTCATCATACAACGCCCGGAGTACGGCAGGAACAGTAAAGAGATAATCCGGGGAAATATCCTGCACCGTTTTAATCCAGAAATCGTGCTCTCCCTTTTTGGTGGTGATAAAAAAGTAATCACACTCCACCGATTCACACATTAACATCCACGATAATCCGGCAATATGCCAGGGCATGGCCATCAATAACACCAGGTGCTGCGGGCCTACCTCAAAAGCTTCCACTGAATACCGGGCATTCTCTTCAATCCTATCCAGGGTATTCCAAATGCACTTTGGTTGTTGAGTAGTACCACTTGAGAACAAACCGATATACTTATCCCCTGAAGGCGGAGCTGGTATATCCAGGTTCATCCCTGAAAGTTTGGGTGGGATTAATAGCTGCGACTTCTCTGAACTCCTTATTCTTCTTACAATATCCTTCCCGGACCCTTTTAGCGATGTGATCTCATAGTCCATGTCTGAATGATTTCAATAAACAATACGTCTCGTTTTTCAAAAGAGTGTAAAAGAAGTGTTAACTTTGGTGTTAAATTTAATCTCTGCAAAAAACAACGATGCTCACTAAACGAATCATTCCTTGCCTTGATATCAAAGACGGCCGTACAGTTAAAGGAGTCAATTTTCTCGGATTAAGGGACGCCGGAGATCCCGTTGAACTGGCACAGCGATATTCAGAAGAAGGTGCCGATGAGTTGGTATTCCTCGACATCACTGCTACCCTCGAAAAGAGAAGAACCCTTGTTGAGCTCGTTACCCGCATCGCCCGAAAAATTAATATCCCTTTCACTGTGGGCGGTGGTATCAAAACCGTGGATGAAATTGAAGAACTCCTCAAAGCCGGAGCCGATAAAGTGTCTCTGAATAGCAGCATCGTAAAAGGTCCGGACTTGATAAATCGAGCTTCCGATGCATTCGGAGCACAAGCCATCGTAGCTGCAGTAGATGCTAAAAATATGGGATCTAACTGGAATGTATTCATTAAAGGGGGAACCGAAGATACCGGGATAGATGCCCTGAAATGGATGAAAGAAGTGGAAGAACGAGGAGCAGGTGAAATCCTTTTAACAAGCATGGACAGGGATGGAACCAAATCCGGTTTTGATCTCGACCTGCTATCCAGGGTAAATGACCTGGTGCGTATCCCTGTAATTGCCAGTGGGGGTGCAGGCACCATCCAGCATTGTGTGGACGCCATTTCTATCTCCAACTCCGACGCGGTACTTGCAGCAAGTATCTTTCACTTTAAGGAAATAGAAATCTCCGACCTTAAAGAAGAAATGACCAAACAAGGAATTCCCGTTCGGGTTTGATTGCTGGTTAAGTAAAACTATCCTTAAGTCATCCATATAGTTGTCATACAATTCAATGGCCGTTTTATCTAAATCCAAGGAGTCTTTGCGAGGAGTTCGAAAGCGATATGTTCATTGAGTACTCGTATCGACGAAGCAATCTCCCGGAAAAAGCCTCCATCACGAGATTGCTTCAGGACTAGCTATCGCTGTGTCCTTCGCAAAGACGATTTTTTTCTTTGTGAGACTTTTTCAATCCCAAGAATAGAGGCTTATATAATTTTTATCATCAAATTGTCTAACATCTACAGGGATGACGGCAGAAAAGAGAGAAAAATCTAAATTTTATTTATTTAGGCCATGAGATTTAAATACCTAAATAAATAATTATACACCAATATACCCGAAAGCGCTTTTCTAAATTGCATTAAAAACTCTTTCTTTTTGCATAGTGGTTCTCGCACCTCATTAACCCCCTAAAACCCTTATTTATTTAGTTTAAACCACGATTTACCAACTCATCTAAAGTTTGACATCCTGCATTTTTTTATGCTTTTTGAAGGTTCTCACTGTCGAAAAAGTAACTTTCACGCAATGAAGGATCAGAAAAAATTTAGGTATACAGGAGCAGAGAAGTCGGCCTGTGGAGTAGGATTTGTTGTGAGCCGGCATCAGGAATATAGCAACAGTCATTTGCTTCAGGGTCTGCATGCGCTCCGTTGTGTAGAGCATAGAGGTGCTTGTGCCGCAGACGGTTTAACCGGAGATGGCGCCGGGATTATGACCGATATCCCTTTCGATATGCTCGGCTATGAGCAAGATGCAGTAGCCGTAGCCACCCTCTTTTTATCCAAAGATAAATCCCGCCAACAAAAAGCCCTTAAGGTTTTTGAAAGCACCTTTGCCCTGTTTGGGTTAGATGTTCTGGAATACAGAGATGTACCAGTGAACAGCGATGTATTAGGTGAAGATGCCACCCTTAGTGTTCCGGATATTCTTCATGCAGTAATCAAACGTCCGGCTCGAGCGAAAACCATGCTCTCTTTTGATAAGAGATTATACACAGCTAAACAGCTTACCAAATCAAAGCTATTAAATGAAAAGCTTGAAGACGCCTTATATTTCACCTCTCTTTCTGCAAAGACTATTATATATAAGGCCCTCACTCAGTCCTATGCATTGGAAGAGTTCTATCTTGATTTAAAGAACCCCAAATACACCACCCGGTTTTGTCTCTTCCATCGCCGCTTTAGTACCAATACCACTACTTCGTGGGATAAGGCTCAGCCTTTCCGGCTAATCGGCCACAACGGGGAAATTAATACCATTGCGGGTAATCGCTCCTGGGCGAAGTCGCGCGAAAAAATGATTGGTGCTGAAAAGAATGAATTGCTTACCCGAAATGGCATCAGCGACTCAGGAAGCTTAAACGAAATGGTGGAGGCACTACGCTATCGAAGTAGTATTCCAAATGTAGAAGATATCCTGGCTATTTGTATGCCTCCTGCTACCGAAGGCAATAAATTCTACAAATTCTGGAGCCGAGCCATGGAGCCCTGGGACGGACCAGCCCTCATTACTTATGCAAATGGATATACGATTGGAGCACGACTAGATCGAAACGGATTCCGCCCTTGTCGCTGGACCCGAACCGCTGATCATTTCTACCTCTCCTCAGAAGCAGGCACTTTCGAGATTGATGAAGGTATTATTGAAGGCAAAGGAACATTATATGCCGGACGTGGAGTCACCGTCGACCTGGCTTCAGGAAAGGTACTTTTCCGAGATCCAAGTCATTCTAGAGAAAACCATGATGCCCCCTTCGATGCACGTGTTGAACTCATCCCTGAAAAAGTGGGTGATATCAAAGAGCGCTTTGAGGACAAAAAGCCTTTCTTCTCCTGTACCGATGAAGAACTCTCGAAGATCATCTACCCAATGGCCGAAAAAGGTAAAGAGCCTATTGGTTCCATGGGAGACACTGCCCGACTGGCTGTATTATCGACCGAACCACGTCCCTTTTTCGATTTCTTCTTCCAGAATTTCTCTCAGGTTACCAACCCACCTCTCGATTATATAAGAGAAAAAGTGGTTACCGACCTGACGGTGTACCTGGGCAAAAAGCCCAACATCTTCGAACCAAAAGAACTCATCCCTCCAGCCCCTGCTTATGAGGTCAAAAGCCCATTCTTGAGCCTCGCCCAAATGGACTATATATACTCTTGTATTAAGAACAGCACCGAACAAGACCGGGTGGTTCCCTTTGTAATCAATACAACCTTTAAGCGAACACATGGAGTAGTTGGCTTTAAAGCCAGACTTACAAAAATTGGGGAAGAAGCTATTCAGGCTGTACGTGATGGCCACACCATCTTAATTTTAAGTGACCGATCTGCAAACCTGGATCAAACACCGCTTCCAAGCTTACTTACCCTTCGCAGAGTGGTTAACTCCCTCAATGATGAAGGTCTCAAATTAAATGCCGCCGTAATTGTTGATACCGGTGAAGTAAAAAGTACGCATCATGCTTCAGCACTCATTGGATTTGGTGCTCAGGCAGTATGCCCATATCTGGCACTTGATATAGCCCGGAATGATCCGGCCCGTGCTTTGAAAAACCTGGATTCTGATACAAAAGAGAGAAACCTCCTCAAAGCAATGGAGAATGGCCTGCTTAAAGTGATGGCCAAGTCTGGAATCTCTGTCGTAAGAAGTTATCAGAGCGCAAAATTATTCTCAGCCTTAGGCCTGGGTCAAGGAGTTATCAATGAGTACTTCCCGGGCATTCAAAGCCCTATTGGTGGTCTGGAAATTGACCAGATTGCAGAAATGGTGTTAGAACGAACCAGTGATTTAACGGAAGAATCACTAGCTACTTTTAAACCCATAAAAAGCTATCAGTACAAAGAACATACGAGAGGAACCGTTGGCGAAAAGCATTCCATGACCAATACACGGTCTAAAATCATCCATGACCTGGTACAGCAACAGGGATTGGAACTTAACGATATGGAGCTTTATGACGAGTACCTCAAACTTGGACTCGAAGACGAACCCGTAGCACTGAGGCACCTCTTCAATACTAAAAAAGCAGAAACTCCTGCCTCTCTAGACAAGGTCAAAGAAGCTGGTCACATCCTTAAGACTTTTGGCTCAGGGGCAATGTCCTTTGGAGCTATCAGCGCTGAATCGCAACGAGATATCTTCCTTGCCATGAAGGAAATTGGGGGAAGATGTAACAGTGGTGAAGGAGGCGAAAACCCATACTATTTTAAAGAAGGAATCGGAGCGTCTGTCAAACAAATAGCTTCAGGCAGATTTGGAGTAACCGCCGAATACCTTGTTTCGGGAGAAGAAATCCAGATCAAAGTATGCCAGGGAGCAAAACCTGGTGAAGGTGGCCAGCTCATGGGTATTAAAGTGGATGCAGATATTGCTAAAGCCCGTTTTGCCAACCCGGGTTTTGACCTGATCTCTCCACCTCCTTTGCACGACATTTATAGTATAGAGGATCTAAAGCAATTGATTAATGACCTCAAGCAAATCCACCCTGAGGGAAAAGTAAGTGTGAAGCTTGTTGCTGGTGAAAATATTGGAACTATTGCTGTTGGAGTTGCTAAAGCTGGCGCTGATTCCATCCAGGTTTCCGGAGGAGAAGGTGGAACCGGAGCGGCCTCTTTAAGCTCTATGAAACATGCAGGACTTCCCTGGGAAATAGGGTTGCTTGAAGTTCATCAGGCTTTGGTTGAGAATAACCTCCGCGATCATGTGGTTCTTCGAACAGATGGTGGCCTTTCTTGCGGAAAGGATATTGTGATTGGTTCTATTCTTGGCGCCGAGGAATTCGATTTCGGAAAATTTCTGCTTATTGCTGAAGGCTGTGTAATGGCGCGAATCTGTGAAAAAAATACCTGCCCTCGTGGGATTGCTACTCACGATCCAAAATTCAAAGCCAAATATGTTGGTCATAAAGATCACATTGTAAAAGGCCTTACTTATATCGCCGAAGATGTGCGACGTATCCTGGCTTCAATGGGTAAAACATCACTAGATGAAATTTGTGGTGATACCAACCTGCTTTCTATTAACGGTACCCATCTGGAACTCATCAATACCCTAAACCTTGATTTGGGCTTTTTCCTGAATGCACCTGCATATAAGAAAGAAGTTTCTCTGGAAGGACTTTCGGAACCTATTAGTGCACTGAACGCCGAAGTGCTTTCCGATCTGGAAAAAGTGATTGAAAAGAATAAAGATGCTGATAAGCAGTATAAGATCATTAATACGGATCGCTCGGCTCTGGCTACCTTATTTGGCTATCTCGCCCAACGACAAAGCGTCGCCCGATTGGCTGGTATTAAAGAGGAAGAAACTTCTGTTAAGCCATATACCGGAAAAATCAAACTCGGGTTTGAGGGAAGTGCTGGACAAAGTTTTGGGGTATTCCAAACCAAGGAAGTAGATATTCGGCTTGTTGGTGAAGCTAATGACTCAGTATGTAAGTCGATGCACGGAGGTAAGACGGTTATAGTTCCTCCGGCCAATGCTAGTTACGCTCCCGAGGATAATGCTATTATCGGTAACTGTGCATTATATGGTGCAACTGGAGGAACACTGTATGTGCATGGTCAGGCAGGTGACCGCTTTGCCGTTCGGAATAGTGGAGCAACTGCCGTTGTGGAAGGAACCGGTTTGCATGCCTGTGAATACATGACCAATGGAACAGTGGTAATTCTTGGCGCTACTTCAGACAATATCGGAGCGGGAATGACCGGAGGTATTTTATATATGTATGAGAATCCGGGCTCCAAAATCAACAAGGACTATATTGCCGAAGACAACATTTCAAAAGCAGATCTCTTCCACCTGAAATCCATTCTTGAGGATTATGCGAAAGAAACTGGCTCATCTAAGGCTACCTACCTTCTTTCAGATTGGGATAATGCTTCCTCAGAAATAAGAAAATTTGTTCCGGTTTCGATGGTAGGAGAAAAAGCCACTAAAAAAGGAGTCGTAAAGGGATCACCATTATAGGAAACAGCGCGTTAGCGTAGCTGACCTCGCCCTGGCAGAGCCTTGCCGTTGCGCAAGCAGTGGCAACTTTGCCCGGGTTATTCACTCTTTGTCATTTCGAGCGGAGCGAGAAATCTGCACAACGCAAACAAAGATCAATTTTTAGATTTCTCGCTCCGCTCGAAATGACAATAGTAGAATCAATATTAAATTTCCCCGAATCTTTGATTCGTACGTTTAAAATGGAGAACTTTGCCACGCAATTTGAGCTAGCTAAAAACTACGGATGGGCGTAAACAAACCACTTACTGATAAAGACCTTGAGTTTTTAAGAGAACTGGAGGATTTGCTTTACGAGCGAAAGGATGAAATGCCGAAAGGCTCCTACACTACTACCATGTTCCGCAAAGGCCTGGATAAAATCGCCCAGAAAGTAGGAGAAGAAGCAGTAGAAACCGTTATTGCTTCAAAAAACAAGGGCAAGAAAGAAACCATTGAAGAAGCCTCAGACCTTTTGTTCCACCTTATGCTCCTTCTTGCCGAAAAAAAAATCCCGTTCCACAAAGTAGTTAAAACCCTACGCAAGCGGCACGATAAAGGGAATCATAAGCATATCGGGGAATAGACTTTCAATTCATGAGTCATCCTGAACTTGTTTCAGGATCTTTTTTGAGCACGGAAATCTAATCCATTTTCTATTTGTCCTTTTGAACGACCCGTTGAAGAACGGAGGATCAAGCCAAAAGTACACAACCATTTAGGGCAACTCCTTCTACTTTTGTACCGACAAAAGTAGCAAAAGCTCCCGGCTAAGATTGCTTCCGGGCATATAATCCAGCTCGTTCTACATAAAACCAAACGCTCGCAGGCGAGCAGGTTTTATGGTTTGAACTCACGGTATGGATTATATGCTATCCCTCCACCAATCTAAGGCCGGATTAAAAAAAGCGGCCTTAGAAATTTGAAAGGAGAAAGTGAATAGAAGGACCTGTGTGCACGAAGTGCGAATAAATCCGTTCAGGTCATTAGTATGAAAACTGTTTAGAAAGAACGAAGACCTTCGGATTTATTCAGCAGGTGCTTCATGAACGCCTTTCAAATTTCTCAGCCTTGATCTTTTGGTACTGGCGCCCGCCCCGTTGAAAAACGGGGCATCAAGGCAAAAGTAAAATCATTACTTTCACAGGAAAACATCATTGAGTACACACTCCACAAAAACCCACTACGGCACCCTCCCTGACGGCACTCCCATCCACCAGTTCACACTCACCAATAAAAACGGTGTCGAGCTGAAGGCCATAGAATACGGTGGTATTATCACTCACCTTTTTGTTCCGGATAAACACGGAGTATTCGAAGACATTGTTCTTGGGCATGATAGCCTCAAAAACTACCTGAACTCCCCCTATTTCCTGGGAGCACTAATTGGCCGTTATGGAAACCGAATTGCAGGCGCTTCTTTTGAATTGGATGGCATCACTTACCAGCTCGAGAAGAACGATGGAGAAAACAACCTGCATGGAGGAGATCATGGATTTCATACTGTAGTGTGGAAAGGAAAAGAGATCTCTTCGGAGAAAGGTAAAGTACTGGAACTGAGCTACACTAGTCCGGATGGTGAAGAAGGATTCCCAGGCGCCTTAACGATACGCGTAATTTATACGCTCACCGATGAAGATACCTTTGAAATAGAATATAGAGCCACCACCGACAAAAAGACCATCATTAACCTCTCCCAGCACAGTTATTTCAATCTATCCGGAATGAAAGAAGACATTCTCGGACATGAATTAAGTATTAATGCTGACCGCTATGTTGAGATAAAAGAAGGATCCATACCAACAGGAAGACTGGAACCCGTATCCGAAACACCCTTCGATTTCCGAACGGCCAAAGAAATAGGAGTAAACATAGAAAAAGATCATCCGCAACTTCGGCTGGCTGGAGGCTTTGACTTTACCTGGGTACTCAACAATCCCGGAGATATGACTCAGCCAATGGCTGTGCTATCTCACCAAAAATCCGGGCGGATGATAGAAGTATATACTACTGAACCTGGTATTCAATTCTATTCCGGGAATGCATTGGCAAATACACCACCAGGAAAAAAGGGGGGCTCAAATCATAAGCATATGGGTCTTTGCCTTGAAACCCAGCACTTCCCCGATTCCCCCAATCAACCACATTTCCCATCTGTGGAATTAGATATAGATCAGGTGTACAGCACAACCACGATCTATAAGTTTTCCATCAGCAAATAAAAATGTCTCCCTTTTCCAGGGTCGATTGTTATTCTATTAAAAGCTGAATATTTCAGTTTTCTTTTTGTCATTTCGAGCGGAGCGAGAAATCTACAAATCGTAAACAAAGAGTGGTCTTTAGATTTATCACATTCGTTCGAAATAACAAGCTAAGATCATACCATTAACTATCTACCATCAACCATTAACTAAAACGCCATGCTAAAAGCAATACTAACGCTCCCTATCCTTTCTTTGTTGATTTCATTCAACACGATCACAGAAATAGAACTTGTAACCACAGAATCCTCAGAATTCAATATTGAAGACTTCGGCTGGCTGGTTGGAACCTGGACCGGAGATGGTTTTGGCGGGCAGTCAGAAGAAACCTGGTCTACCCCTGTTGATGGCACGATGATGGGCATGTACCGCCACTATAAAGATGGAAAGATCGTGTTCTACGAATTCCTGTTGCTAGACGAAACCGGCCTCAGGCTCAAGCACTTTAACCCCGACATCACCAGCTGGGAAGAGAAAGATGATTTTGTCTCCTTTGAAATGGTAAACCATACCAAAGATAAGATAGAACTCAAAGGCCTCGTCTTTGAACGTAAATCCGACACCGAAATGGAAATCCGCTTACGCCTCAGAAATAATGATGGAGAGGTACGGACGGAAGTGTTTTCGATGAGGAGGGAGTAAATTAATTTTATTGGGTTTAAAAAAGAGACCCTTGTGTCTCAATCTTGGGATGAAAAGTACCTATTATAATAAATGGATTAAGACCTCTAAAATGGTTCGCTTTTGTAGTTCCTAAAAAAAGATATAAGTCTTTGGTATTAGCAAAATCATCTAAATACTTTTTCTTAACATCGATGCAAGCTTTATGTTCATCACCTTCATATTTAGCAAGCATCTTCCAGTAAAGTTGCCCTATCTCCCAATCTTCATTCATTAATGTTGAGACTTTTCCTTCTTCATCCTCAAACTTATATGAAAACTTGTAAGGTAGTTTCTTAACTACTTTGAATTCTTTTGTAGATGTCTCTTCGAAAAGACCATATTGATTTAGAAGAGCTAACTTTTCTGGACTCCACTCTCTCTCAACTTGTTCTATTGTGAAATCTAAAATCTTTCTTGGCTTAAATGTCGCTAACGATGTACCAATACTTTTGTCCTTAGCCTCAGAAATTAGCTCTCTCATGTTTGTATAGACTTTTTTTAATGCGTATTTCTTTCGATGATACCAGTTTCCTTTTGTATCAAGATGACCGAAAATGTTTATTTCTGTATCCTCTTTCCAAGGCCTGTAACTCTCTGGTCTAAAGTCGGCTGTATTTTTAACAAGATCTAATTCGATCCATTCATACTTCCGGTATCTCTCATTAAAAGATTTCTTTCGAAATGGTACAGGATAGATTCTAATCCAATCTCCATTTTCTAGAAACCCTGCGGTACATACTAATTCCTCATACTTTGAAGAAAGTGTTGGATAAGTTTTAACCGCTATAAGAACCTTTGTAAGAGGCATCTAAAGATGAATAACTGAATAAGAAAAACCCTCCAAACCTTTTATAGAATCCGCTAAATGACTTCTATGACACTCGCATTTATCTGCTTCAAAACAAGTCAATGCTACACGCTTTTCTTCTTTTAATAAGGAGAGTATATGTTCTTGCTCTTTTTTTGTATTGGGAAGATTTTCTTTCCTATACATATCAAAAAGTGACTTATAATCTTCTTTCGAGTCTAAGCTCTTTCGATAACTAGAATTTATACCTAATTCAGGTATATGCAAATATTTAATTTTTAACTTTTGCGAGACATAAGAAAGAGTTTTTTTTGAAAATCCATATTTCATGCTTGTAGCATTTTTTCTTACGTCTATCAAAAGCTTTACATCATTCTTTATCAATCTGTTAAAATAGGATTCTAGTGATATGCCCTCATATCCAATTGTAAATAATGTAATTTCATCCCTGTATGGTATTTTTTTAACTACTTCCCCATATGATTTAGAATCCAACACATCATTAGCTACAAGGCTATTAATAGCAAAGTAGGGGTAAGCCTTATACGTGAATTCCATCAATTCTCTAGAATCAAAGCCGTAGAATTTAGACTTTATGTTTCTAATAATCTTCTTATCAGAATCATTCAATTCTTTAAAGAAATTCTTAGAAGAGCTTCCTTGATAAGCTGTTTCATTCTTTATTATCAAACCAATCTCTTGCATTTTATTTAAATCAGCTTTCATCGAGAATGAATAACAACCGAATTTATAAGGAATAAAATCATATGATGGATTTTCCTGCTGCATTGAAACGATAAGCATAAGTTTATTCAATGATAACTTATCTAGTTGTCCATCAAAAACTTGTAATAAGGATAAAAGTATTTTTCGTCTATAAAACATCCTTAATGATATACGGTTAGTAACTATTGATTCATAAAATGTGATCCTTTCGTGATTCTAAATGACCTTAGATTTCTCAAATTGATCAAAAAAATGAAACAGCTAATAATTTACTCAATACTTTTTCTTACTAGCAATGAATTTGTACTGGCACAAAAAATAAAGCCGGAAGACTTATTCCTATCCCTGTTCCAGTTTCAAGAAGAGAAAGCTCTGGAAAATGTAATGGATCAAATTGAAGAGCAGTGGGAAGATAGCTACTCTACCATGGTCATTGAGAGCATCACACTTCAACGAAATCCGGGAGTCTCTACCCGCTTGCTGGAGATTTTGTATAAGAAAACCGATGCGCCTTCCAGCTATGATTTAAATGAGCTCTATGAGTGGTTGTGGGAAAAGGACGAGGATCTTATTCCCAATTACCATCAATTTAAAGCGGAGATGTATCGCCTCATTGATAACCGTTTTGAAGACTATTTCCTGGATCACCAGGAGGAACGCACTATTCGGATGGATGAGATTCGTTGGGGAGGGGTGTTGCAAGATGGCATCCCTCCTCTTCGTAATCCGGCTATGGTAGCTACCAGTGAGGCTTCTTATTTAGAAGATGATCACGTCGTGTTTGGAATGGAAATAAATGGGGATTCCAGGGCCTATCCTAAGCGTATCCTGGCCTGGCATGAGATGTTTGTGGATGAAGTGGGTGGTGTTCCGGTAGCCGGAGTGTATTGCACCCTGTGTGGAACCGTCATTTTATTTGAGACTGAACTAAACGGTACCAATTATGAATTGGGCACCAGTGGGTTTTTATATCGCTCCAATAAACTCATGTATGATAAAGCTACTCAGACTATGTGGAATACCATTTGGGGAGAGCCTGTACTTGGCCCTTTAGTGGGTAAAGGGATTAAGCTGAACCACCTGAGTGTGATCACTACTACCTGGAGAGCCTGGAAGGAAAGACACCCGGACAGCCAGGTACTTTCGTTGAATACTGGTCACGTGCGGGATTACCGGGAGGGCAAAGCTTATGAACAGTACTTCTCTACCGATCAACTCATGTTCAATACTCCCTTCAAAGATCGAAGGCTGAAGAATAAGGAAGAAGTTCTGGCTCTTCGTTTCAATGAAACCCGGGATGAACAATTGGCTATTTCATCTTCTTTCCTGAATAAAAACCCCGTTTATGAAAATGAATTGGGTGGAGTTTCTTTTGTAGTGCTTACTGATGAGTCTGGAGCAAATAGGGTCTATGAAAAAGGTACTCGATCTTTTTCTTCTTTTGATGGGAATACCGCTATTGATGAATCCGGTATTACCTGGAAGCTCACCGAAAGTGCACTTATTTCTGATTCGGGAGAAGAACTATCACGCTTGCCCTATCATCGATCGTTTTGGTTTGGGTGGTTAGCGGCGTATCCGAATACTAAATTGATCAAATAATTCTTCTATTTACTTTTGCCTTGATGCAAAAGTAACAAAAGATCAAGGCTATGAATTCTAGGCGGATTCACCATTTCTTCGCTGAATAATTCCAAAGGTCTTCGTTCTATTCGGATATATTTTCTAATCGAGCCTGTGTGGAATTATTCGACCTTTGGTCACGCTCGAACATGAGCTCACTTGTTCCGCCTAGAATTCAAAGGCCATTAATAATCCGGCCTTAGATTGGTGGAGGGATAGCATATAATCCATACCGTGAGTTCAAACCATAAAACCTGCTCGCTTGCGAGCGTTTGGTTTTATGTAGAACGAACTGGATTATATGCCCGGAAGCAATCTTAGCCGGGAGCTTTTGGTTCTTTTGGCGGTCCAAAAGAACAAGAAAAAATCTTTTTTACTGAGTCTCCTGCATCTTCTTGATCATCTTCAAACCCACTTTGGTAGGCATAAAGGGCATCATGTATTTAAGCTGAAAACCGAGCCACGGCTCATTGATCACATCCAGCTTTCCTTTCATCATAGCATTATATCCAAATTCAGCTACAGAGCGGGAACTCCTGGCACTTTGAAACATGCTCGTACTTTCAAGATTGGCTTCTTTGGCAAACTCCGTAGCAACAGCGCCGGGACAAAGTGCGGTACTGGTTACGTTGGTTTCCAATAATTCGCCAGCTATTCCCATACTAAAAGATTTCACATAGGCCTTGGTTGCAAAATAAACTGCCTGTAAAGGCCCCGGAAGATAGGCTGCCGTACTGGCTACCTGCAGAATCCTTCCGCTATTCTTTTTTACCATTGCAGGCAGAAATAATCGAGTTAGTTCAGTTAGAGCAGTGATATTTAGGGTGATCATATTTTTATGAAGCTCCGGGTCTTGCTCATGGAAATAACCCTGCCCGCCGAAACCAGCATTGTTGATGAGGTATTCTACCTCAATCCCTTCTTCATTCAATTCATCAAACAGCTCTTTTGGAGCAGTTGGATCAATTAAATCCTTGGCTATTACTTTTACATGAACACCATGCTTTGATTCGAGCTCTTCTTTTAAATCGTTTAGTTTTTCGGCTCGGCGAGCTACGATCACTAGATCTTTTCCATTTTCTGCATGGATGTGTGCCAGATCAGTTCCAATACCGCTTGACGCCCCAGTTATTAATGCTACTTCATTCATGATTCCTCCGTTTAATTCTGCTGAGAATAGCTTGTTGATATCAGCTTATCAAAATTTTTTAGACAAGCGGTCGAATTAGTAGATGAGTGGTTTAATTGAATCCCAAACTAACTATTTGCTGTCACCTTGAGCTCCCCGTGAGGAAAATCGGTAGTGTCTCACTTAGCGAAAGGTATCAAGCGCAGGAATACCAATCAGTTCTACTATTTGATACCCTTCGCGATTAATCTCGAAACCTTAACAAACCCCGGTGCTCAGGGTGACAAAGAAGTACATCACACTGTTAAAAACAATTAACCCCCTTTCCAGGAACATTTTCCTAAAACAGCACTTCGGATGAAAAACAAAACATTCATCAAGAGACATAATTATGAAAAAAACCATCCTGTCTGTTTCCATTCTTTGTATCACAGCCATCATCATCACCCTTATCGGAGTACACACCTACCATAACCGCAATCAGGCTTCTGAAACCATTTTTGTAACCGGACTTGGTTCAAAAGATTTCAAATCAGACTTAATCGTTTGGAGCGGGAGTTTTTCAAAACAGGCAAAAACCCTGGGGGAAGCCTATGATCTGATTAAAGAGGATCAGGATATTATTAGTGATTATCTAACCGATAAAGGAGTAACCCAGAATGAGTTTTCCTTTTCATCAGTATCCATTAGCAAAGAGAATAAGAGCGTTTATAATGAGAATGGAAAATATATCCGAAGTGATTTTGTTGGTTATCGATTAACCCAGCAAATTACCATAGAGTCAAAACAGGTAGACCATGTAGAACAAATATCCCGGGACATTACTGAAATCATCAATGAAGGAGTGGAATTCTATTCCTACTCACCCAGCTATTATTATACCGGGCTTGCTGAACTTAAAATCGAGATGATAGCTGCTGCAACGGAAGATGCTCGTACCCGTGCAGAACAAATTGCATCCCGATCAAAGGCTGACCTTGGGGATCTTAAACATGCCCAAATGGGAATTTTTCAAATCATTGCTCAGCATTCAAATGATGATTATAGCTGGGGAGGTACGTTCAATACTTCCTCAAAAATGAAGACCGCCACCATCACCATGCGTCTTCGGTTTGATATTGGAGAATGAAACAGAAAAGAAGCTTCCCATCCGGGAAGCCTCTTTTTTTAGAGCATAAGTTGGAACCAGCTTAGCGATTTTCTTCGGAGTTTCTTTCTCAGATAATTATCCTTTTTGATTAATTCCGGAGCCTTATCCGTTTTAGAAAAACCAAATCGCTTTGGCAGCTGTGTATAAATGGACCGTGGAGGTAGAGAATATCTATAGTATCCTTTTAGATACTCCCCACTTTCGTAGGTATGGTAATAGATATTGTTAATACCTAACTCCTCTTTACTAAAACTAAGAACGAGGTTTAATATCGCTTCCTCCCAAAGTTTGTAGTAGGGCTTAAGCAGTTCAGAGTAATATTTTCTGAGGGCTGCTAAAGTTGTTCGAGATACCAACCAGTGTCCACTTACATCCTGGCCTTGTTTTTCCCAATATGCCAGCGAATCGATTATTCGTTTCACTTCTCGAAGCCAGTCATTTTGGATTTCTTCAACAAGTACCTCTCCTGTTTCTAACGAAATATCTAACCGTGCCCAACACATCGTGTACACTCTTCTTACTGATACCGGATGAGAGGTAAAAGCGAATGGGTGATCACTTTTTTCAGGCTTTACTAATTGGTTGTACAGCCTGTTGTGAGCATTATCGAAATTAAGTTGTAAAACAAGATTTACACCTGGTCGGGATGTCTGGTAGTAGCTATCATTGCGGTGGCGTTTAAATTCACCCCATTCAGATAGTGTATACCAAAACTCCTTTCCTTCTTGCATTAGCGAATATTCAAGATCGTCAGACCGAATGGTACCTCGTCCGATACCAGAAACAATCTGTTTCACAGGTTCTTTATTGAGTACAAAAGCAAACCTGGATCTCTTTAAATCGCCTATCCTTACTTCATGGTATCTATCGCATAGTATTTTTGCGATATCAAGGGCGTATTTATCCTTGAAGTAGAAATAAGGTTTCTTTTGAATGCCGAGGCATTCTTTGATTAATTGATATTCTGAAGGTGTCAAAACAGCTTCCTTTCCGGATTGATTAAATTGGTTTTTTTATAAAAGGGAAGAAGAAAACCAACCTAACCGAAGCCGAATGACCTGAGGGCTATTCAGATATCAATTCAGGTGTAATTGTTTTCTTCTATCCCGAAAAATGATCGATCATACCAGGGGTTATCCCCGGTTGGTTTTTGATTCACACGCATATTTTTTGGGTTTTTGTTATTAGTAGTGGGAATAGCAGGATTCGAACCTGCCAAGTTTTTTCAAACACCAGAGTTACAGTCTGGTCCAACTCTCCAACGTTGGCGTACTCCCATAAAAAAAGCCCGGATAACGATTACCCGGGCTTTTAAAAATCTCTTTTTTATACAAATGATTATAAACCGGATAAACTCCTTCCCTTAAGTATTGGGTAATACTTATTTCCGTAATCTGGGGTGGTATTTATTCGGAACTGTTTCATAATCTTTTTTGATCGGGACAAAGTTACGTTACTGAGACCATCAATTCAATACCTCGGGATCATTCCCCACATTTAAATTACCATTCACAAGCGGAGCGAAGTGATCCCGGTATTTCTAGCTTCTCATACTCCCCAATTCTGAGACTGCTTCGCTATGCTCGCAGATGCCCGCCCATTCACGAGCGGAGCGAAGTGATCCCGAAATTTCCAGCTTTTCATACTGAGACCGCTTCACTTCGTTCGCGGATGGAACTAACTACTGCAAATGAAGCCACAACAAAAATCAAAAACCACTACCTTCAGTTTAAAAATTTATACTAATGATCATCAATTTAAACTGGCTAGGAACAGACCTACACTTTGAAGCAGGAAATGAAACCAATGGTAATATCCGTATTGACGGTACCAACAGGATAGGTGGATTGGAAGGTGGATTAAGTCCCATGCAACTACTTCTAGCGGGAGCCGCAGGCTGTAGCGCCATCGATGTACTATCTATTCTTGGAAAGCAAAAGCAGGTTGTTGAAAGTCTTTATGTGGAAGTAGATGGGGATAAGCAGAAAACCGACGGTGGATATTCCGAGTTTAAGACGATTCATATGCAGTACACCCTGTCCGGTGATTTAGACCCGGCCAAAGTAAAGCGAGCTCTCGATCTTTCAGTTACTAAATACTGTTCTGTCTCAAAAGCGTTGGAGAAGGTTTCTGAAATCACCTATGGTTTTGAGATAGAATAAGGAAAAGTCATCCTGAGCATACCTGCGAAGGATCCAGTTGGAAATTCGTTTAGATTCTTCGGCAGTAGCCTCAGAATGACAAAATGGGAAGGGTTACTGATCCCAAAGTTCAGAGCGGATCATCTCGGCGCTTCGATCACTTAATGTATATTCCAGTCTAATCCGGCTTTTCTGTGGCACTTTCTGTTCAACTAGCCGGGCGCTATCCGGGGTATAAAGAATCAAATCTGTCTCACGGACAAACAGTGGAAGAGATTTCCCATAAATACTTCCGGCTACAAAAGATCCCTCAAAAGGGATTGTATTCTTTAACTGGCTTAAAATCTTAGGGATTGTTTCCTCTTCAGCTGTAACCAGTCCAATAGTTTGAATGCCAAAGCGATCAACTACTGAGAGCAGTACCTCGGGATCATAGCCATAAATAATAGGAATAATCATGATCGATTCGCTTAAGGACTTATATTTGTGCATCAAGTGAATAGGCACAAAAAGAGCATCAAAAGTCGCAGCACTTTCATACTGATCTACATCAAGTACCTTACTTTTTACACCTATCTGTTTTTTGATAGCACTGGCCAGCATACTTGCCAGCTCCTCGTTTTCTCCTACACTTGCGCACGATTGAATCCGGTTAGGCCATTCCATAAAGTCGAGTTGTTCCTGGAATAGAAGTTCTATTTCAGCTTCATCCAGACCGTAGCCTACTAATTCTTCAATAAGCGCCTGTACTTTCTCTCCACCAACCTCAAGACGGGCCTCCTTATCCATAAGCGAGGTTTGGCGATTCACAATAAATCCCCTTCCCTGCTCCCCCGTGATTAACCCCTCCTTCGCTAAGATATGATAAGCCTTTCGAACGGTATGAAAGCTGGCTCCCAATTGCTGACCCAACTCCCTGGTAGATGGGAGTACCTCTCCAACCTGAAACTGCTTGGTTGAGATCATCAACCGAATACGGTCCGCGATATGTTTGGCAGAGGTTTTCATGAAATAAAAGATGCACTATTGGGCACACCCCTAAATCCCCTCTCAAGAGGGGACTTATCGAATAATATTCTTAAATAACTGCACAAACCATATCCACAACTCTTTTCAACACATTTCAAAAGAATAGAAAAGATATCAAGCCCCCTCTTGAGAGGGGGGTGGGGGTGTGCAGAATTAATTCTTAGTACCATAATTTTGCTCATAGCTCAGAACATAGCGTTCTATTTCCATCAAAGCATCCCTGTTTTCAGGGTAAATATCATTATCTTGAAATCTTAAAACAGATATGCCTAATCCTTTTAGGAAGCTTTCCTTTTCTTGATCTCTAGCTCTGACATCTTTCAGATTGTGAGAAACTCCATCTACCTCTATTACCAACATTAACTCCTGACAAAAGAAATCAACGATGAAATTGCCCAATGGCTTTTGTCGATGGAAATCATATCCAAAACATTGTTTGCCTTTGAGTGACTTCCATAAAATGGTTTCGGCTTTAGTTGGATTATTGCGAAGTTTTCTGGCTAGTTCTTTGAGTCGCGGGTTATATGGTATAATTATTCTTCTAGGCATTTTTTTCACCCCCCCTAATCCCTCCTGAATCGAGTTCAGGACGGGCTTCTCAAGAGGGGACTTTTGAAAGTTTTAATTACCCAATACCCTTTTAAGTTCGTTAACCAGCATTAATGCTTCTATGGGAGTCATTCGGTTTGGATCGGTAGCTTCAAGTTTATTCATGAGTGTTTCCAATCGAGGATCGATATGAGTAGTAAATAAACTCATCTGCTCAATAGACTCCTGCTTCTCCAAATTCTGAGAAAGATGTTGAGCAGCCTTTTTTCCTTCAGTGGCTTTTTGCTCAATACTTCCGTTTTTGTTCGTGATATCCAGGCTATGATTTTCGAGGTTCCCCAAAATTTCTTTCGCTCGATTTATCACTACCTCCGGTAAACCTGCCATATTTGCCACCTGGATGCCATAGCTATGATCGGCTCCTCCTCGAATAAGTTTCCTAAGAAAGATCACTTTCCCGTCATGCTCTTTCACCTGCACGTTAAAATTCTTAACACGGTCGTACATTTGCTCAAGCTCATTCAACTCGTGGTAATGCGTAGCAAATAAAGTCTTTGCTGCTACTGATGCCTGGTTATGAAGATACTCTGCCAGCGACCAAGCAATACTCAACCCGTCAAATGTGCTGGTTCCGCGCCCAACTTCATCTAATAAAATGAGCGATCTTGGAGTAGCATTGTTTAGAATATTGGCAGCTTCATTCATCTCAACAAGAAAGGTACTTTCACCAGCAGCCAGGTTATCAGAGGCGCCAACCCTTGTGAAAATCTTATCAACCAAACCAATATGAGCTGATTCGGCCGGGACAAAACTTCCTATTTGAGCAAGTAAAACGATCAGCCCAGTCTGCCTGAGTATGATACTCTTACCAGCCATGTTAGGCCCGGTAATAATCATAATCTGCTGTTCCGAATTATCGAGCTCAATATCATTTGGAATAAAAGGTTCACCAAGGGGTAAGGATTGCTCCACTACAGGATGCCTTCCTTTTTTGATATCGATCTTTTCTGAATCTCTTACTTCAGGTTTGGCATAATTATTCCGGAAGGCTACTTCTGCAAAACTTTGAATACAATCGAGCTGAGAAAGTGCATAAGCTATTTGCTGGATATCGTCTGCAAACTCAGCCGTGAACAATCTAATCTCTTCAAATAACTCAAACTCAAGGCTCTTACTTCGATCTTCAGCAGAAAGAATTTTCTCTTCAATTTCTTTTAGTTCGGGAGTGATGTACCGCTCTGCATTTACCAGTGTTTGCTTGCGGATGAAGGTCTCAGGTACCTTGTCTTTATGAGCATTGGTCACCTCAATGTAATACCCAAATACCTTGTTATAGCCAATTTTTAGTGATGTTATTCCTGTTTCCGCTGAAAGCTGATCTTTAATTTTAGCGATATAGGATTTTCCATTCTTGGCGATATCCCTGAGCTCGTCCAATTCTGCATTAAATCCTTCCCGAATCATATTCCCATCGCGGATACCTGCGGGGGGTTCATCTGCAATAGTTTGACTAATACGATCCTGCAAATCAATCAAAAACCGCATTCTTTTGCCAATATCCTGCAACAATGGATTATCTATAGCAGCGAACTGACTCTTTATCCTCGGTAACTGAAGAAGAGACAGCTTTACCTGGACAAGGTCTCTTGCATTGGAACGCCCTACACATATTCTTGAGATTAATCGCTCTAGATCGCCTACTTGCTCCAACTCCTCGCGAAGCGTACTTCGAATAGTATGAGCTTTGAATAATTCCTCGACCGCATCCAGCCTTTGATGAATTGGTTTGAGAAGCTTCAGCGGGCGCATGATCCACTTGCGCAGGAGTCGACCTCCCATGGCAGTACAAGTATTATCGAGAATCGAAATGAGAGTTCCTTCAACCCCACCCTCTTGTAAACTTGCTGTAAGCTCAAGATTACGTTTGGTAGATGGGTCCAAAGACATGAACTCATTGCTCTCATAGGCATACAGTCTTCGAAGATGCCGCAAATAGGCCTTCTGGGTTTCCTGCATATAGTGCAGCAGTGAGCCGGCTGCGACTTGCGCCGTATTTAGCTCTTCAACTCCAAAACCTTTTAGAGAATGTGTGTTAAAATGCTCCGTCAGTAATTTATACCCGTAATCACCTTCATACACCCAATCATCGATATAGGTAATATTGAAAGGGGTAAAACTACCATTCAGGGTATTCTTCTTTTTAGTTTGAACTAAAATCTCAGCGGGTTGAATGCCAGCAAGCAAGCTATCCAGTTCCTGCTCCCGGATTTCGCTAAGCCCAAACTCCCCGGTAGAAATATCCGAAAAGGCCACACCTAGGCTATCCTTTGTCCAAAACAAAGACATGATGTAGTTATTCCGCTTGTGCTCAAGCAGCTTCTCCGACATCGTTACACCGGGAGTAGTGATTTCGGTGACTTCACGTTCTACTATTTTTCGCCCGGCTTTTTTTGCTTCTTCGGGAGCCTCCGTCTGCTCACAAACCGCAACTTTATATCCTTTCTTTACCAGCTTCGGCAGATAGGTATCCAGAGCGTGAAAGGGAAAACCGGCAAGCGGGGTTTGATCTCCCCCATTATTTCTTTTGGTAAGTGTTATGCCCAGCTCTTTGCTTACCAGAATAGCGTCATCAGAAAACGTCTCGTAAAAATCCCCAACCCTGAAAAGTAAAATAGTCCCCGGGTGTTCTTCCTTAATTTCGTTGTATTGCCGCATTAATGGGGTTTGTTTGCGAGCGGTCATGTAAAAAAGAAATCCTATAAATTAGTTCTGATTGCTACGGTTGGTACAAGATGCTGACCAAATTATTAAAGGCAAACATAGCAATGAATTGAGTTAAAATCTAAACCCTATCCCTATTTTGAAATAGAATCGCATCATGTATTTTATTGGAAACAACATCATTCTGTGCAGAACATTAAGGACTTCTGGAAAAAGGCGTTTTCGTTGATCGGAGAAAAGGACATTTTTTTTAATGCTTCCGCTATCACGTTCAACCTGTTTATTTGTGCCATCCCCTTTATCCTCATCTTGATTTCAATTATCGGATATATCCTATCCTATGACGCTGCCTTTAACGAAATCGTACGATACGGAACAGAGTTAATTCCTGTGTTTACTTACGAACCTACCGAAACGGATATCATTGAAGGCGAACAAACACTACGAAATATTCTTACTCCGCTTGTGGGTGCTCGCACCATTTTTGGGATAACCGGTTTAATCATCCTTATCCTTTTTACCCAGGGACTACTGCACAGCTTTAAGCATGTAATCTTTGATGTATTTGATATCAAAGAGAAGAAGCACCCAGTAATGGATATGGTTTATAATTTCCTTGGATTTGGGGTAATTGGCGCCGTATTTGTCTTTTTTAGTGTAGCTATTTCAGTTATTTCCATTCTCGATCTAAGTGTAATCAAAGTACCCTACACTGAAATTGAGATTCGTTTGCCCTGGATTTATGACCTGCTAGATTTCACGCTCCCAATCATCTTCACCTTTTTATTGATTTTCACCATCTATCGTTTTGTGAGTGAACGCAGGATTTCAATCCGGACTTCCTTAGTAGGTGCTGTTTTTTATACGCTTCTTTTCACGATCGCTAAAATACTCGTCAGTCTTTACATGAGTTATGCTTTCTCCAGTTATCAGTACTTCTATCAGGGTTATGCAATTTTCATTGTGATAGGGATTTGGGCATTCTACACCTCTCTGCTTTTTGTGATATCAGTAATTCTAACCCGTGCTTTCCGGGAAACCTATCTCGAAGAAAAAGACCCATATGAAGAAAACCCCTACGCCGCATTGGATTGATGTCTGATCTGAAATTGCCCCATACTTTTTACGAGAGAGATGATGTAGTACAAATCGCAAAAGAGCTTCTTGGTAAAGTACTTTGCACAAACTTTGACGGGCAGTTTACTTCCGGAATGATTGTTGAGACGGAAGCCTATAATGGAAGGACTGATCGAGCATGTCACTCGTTTATTCATGGGAAAACCGAACGAACGAAAGTTATGTTTGGAGAACCTGGGTATGCCTATGTATATCTGTGTTACGGTATTCATCATCTTTTCAATGTGGTAACCAATAGAAAAGGATTAGCTGATGCCGTTCTCATACGCGGGATTGAACCGATAGATGGAATCGACACTATCCTTGAAAGAAGAAATAAGACAAAATTAGTTCGAGCGGTTGGAGGCGGTCCTGGTATAGCATCCCAGGCCCTGGGTATAACTACGAACGATTATGGAACCGACTTGTCAGGAGAATTAATCTGGATTGAGGATCGGGGAATAGCAATTAAAGATTCAGAAATAATAGCATCTCCTCGTGTCGGTGTTGATTATGCCGGAGAGGACGCGAAATTACCCTGGAGATTTCGTGTTAAAGACAATGGATACACTAGTCCTGCTTCATAAATTTTTTTCTATTGCACCGATAATTAAAACAAATTTCAAGCTAAGCTAAAATTAGTTTAACATTAAACGAATTATTTATCTGATAATTCGGTTAATGGATTGTCATTTCAAAAAACTAACAAATTACTATTATGAAACTTTCTCAAAAATTATTCACTCTACTTAGCCTTGTTGCTCTTTCTTTTGCTTCAGTAGCAATGGTTAACATACAGTCTACTCCATGGACGGTAGACAAATCTCATAGTTCTGTGAACTTCGAAATACGCCACTTCTTTTCTAATGTAGCTGGTTCATTTGAAGATTATAGTGCTGATGTAAAATTCTCTCCTGATAATCTGGGCGAAAGCAGCATTGATGTTAGTATTGCAGTTGCTAGTGTAAATACAAAAAATGAAAGAAGAGACGGTCACCTGCAATCAGGAGATTTCTTTGAAGTAGAAACATACCCGAATATTACCTTCACTAGCGACAGAATTGAAGCTACAGGTGATAACAACTTTGTAGCTTATGGAACTCTTACTATCAAGGATGTAAGCAAAGATTTTGAACTTCCCTTCACTTTATTAGGTGTAATGGACAATCCTTTTAGAGAAGGTACTATGGTTGCAGGTATCACTTCTGAATTTCAGTTGCTTCGCAACGATTTTGGTGTGGGAACCGGTGATTGGGTTTCTGACACTGTTATTGGAAATGAAGTGGAAGTAACGTTGAATTTAGAGCTGAACGCGTCTAAATAAATATTTACCTATTTGTTTCAAAAGCATCGTTTCATTGAGGCGATGCTTTTTTTATTTTAGGGAAATTTGAAGAATTCTATGAATAAACGATTTATCATTTTATCCGGCCTAATCATCGTAGCTGCAATCTCACGATTGATACCACATCCTTATAATTTTGCTCCTATCGGAGCGATGTCATTATTTGGAGCAGCTTATTTTGCTGATAAAAAGTTTTCGTTCATTCTCCCTCTCTTCGCCATGTTTTTGAGTGACTTGCTCATTAATAATATTCTCTATGCTGAGTATTTCGGTGGTTTTACTTTGTTCACTCCGAATTTCTGGTGGACGTATGGAGCCATAGCACTCATAGTGGTAGCAGGTATATTCCTTCTTAAAAAGGTAACTCTTCCAAGAGTACTCGCAGGAAGTTTATCAGCTTCTTTAATATTCTTTTTGGTTTCCAACTTTGGGGTTTGGATGGTAGACGTCAAGTATCCTCCTACATTCCAGGGTTTAATCCTTTGTTATGAGATGGCTATTCCTTTCTTCCATAATACCGTTCTTGGTGATTTAGTGTATTCAGGTGTTCTTTTTGGTGGTTTTGAATTTGCCAAATCCAGATTACCTGCTCTTGAGGAAGTCTAGTTCTTCATCTTTATCTTACTGTAAAAGAGTAGTATACTTTTGCTCTAACGTGATCAGAACTCGTATTCGAGTATTTATTAATTACTATGTTTGACCTTTTTCCGGATCAACCGGTATTTGAATACCCTACTTTAGTTAACGTCCTTTATTCTTTGATTTGGGCTTTTGTTTTATCTTCGATTATTGCGATTACTCATAAAGTCACTTTCACAGGACCGCAATACCCTAGGAATTTCTTTCAGGCCATAGCTCTTGGCTCCATTGTAGCTGCTATGGTTATGATGGCCATTGGTGATAGTTTAGCTCGTGGTTTAGGTGCATTCGGTGCCCTTGCTATCATTCGATTCAGAACCCGAATACAGGATGCACGGAATATCATTTTTATTTTTGCTGGCCTTAGTGTTGGCCTTTCTATTGGCGTATTTGGATATACCATCTCATTTGTGGGAACCATGATTTTTTGCACCGGAGCGTTAATTCTACACTTTTCACCATTTAGCACAAAAGCAGGCGATCGCGGAAGGGTTTTAATTCGAATAACCAGTTTAGATGTTGTTTCCGGAATAGAAAAAACACTGTCAAAGTTTTGCTCAGAGTTTAATGAAGTTCAGATTATCCATAGATCAACAGGAACAGTTGAAGTTGAGTATGCTATCGAGTTAAAAGTTGATGCTGATAAACGCGAGCTAACCAATGCCATTGCAGAGATAGAAGGAGTATCGAGAACACGTATTACAGTTAAGGATATGCTGGAGGAGAACTGATATGCGTTTCAAGCTAAATTCATTCTATATCATTATTGGGGTTCTGTTTGTTACTCTGCTTACCGTTAATACTCGTTATTTTAAAGGTAGTAACGCATTTCTTGGGGTTACTTTTGCGAAGAAGTATCAGATTAATACAGAAAAATCCGCCACTGTAATTAACAGCTATGTGGTTCCCGGCCAAACAGTTTCCACAGGTGACTTATTAGTTGAATTGGAAAGCCCGGAATTGGAACTGGACATCAGAAAGCTCGAAAAAGAAATCCAAAACCTGGAGACGGAAAAAGTTGAGAAGCAAAAATTGCTAGAATCCGAATTACAGCTTTTAGAATCAGAAAAGAGAATCGTTCAAAATGAAGTAGATAACAAAGTTCAACAGATTGACTCCAGAATATCATTGAATCGAGCACTATCCGAAGATCTAGTGAACTCAACCTCTACTGCTGACTCACTATCAGATTTACAGCTTCAAAGAAGTTCCATTCTTGAAAAAGGCGCACTAGAAATTGAAGCCGTCAATATCAGGATAAAAGATATCCAACAAGATCACCAATTTGATCAATCTCAAGTTCAGGCTACTATTGATCTGGCAAAACAAGAATTGGATTGGCGTAAAGTTGAACAAGAAAATCTCAACAAGTATGCTCTTTTTGATGGCATCATTAATAGCGTAAGTGTTAAACCCGGAGAACAGGTTGATTCCTACACCTCGCTACTATCCATAAACCCTATTCGCCCTACTACCGTAGTTGGTTATCTGGTTGGTAGTAAGGACAGAAATAGAGAACTAGGTGATATCGTTCAAGTCCGATCTATGGAGCAAGGATACATTCAGACCGAAGGTAGAATTATTGGGTTTGGTTCCATTACCGAGTTACCTGAAGTCCTACAAAAGTCAACGGCTGTAAAAGCTTTTGGCCTGGAAGTTTTCATAGAAATAAGTGAAAACAATGATCTGCCAGTCGGCGAAAAAGTGATGATCAAATGAGAATCACTCCTCGAATACTATTTGTTATTTCTTCTGTCTTATTAATTGTTTCCGAATTATCCGCGCAGTCTAGCCCGAATGACTTTCTACTTACTGCTTTTGAAGACCCAAGTCTAAATGAATACCAGGCACAGCTTAATTTTCTAAAAACCCGGAATTTTCGACTACCTATTGGGGAAGAAGTTGAGTTTCGATATTCAAATGATGAGCGAACATTCGAAGATGTTAGGTATCAACTTAGATTTAGACCAGGCAATCCTTGGAAAATTCGACGAAATAATGCTTTGTTTAATGCTCGTAAAGAGGCCATTTCGCTTAGACAATCTCTTGAGTTTAAAGAGACTCTGTTCGAACGATACACGTTGATGCTCGAATATCTGATAGCTATTCAAAAAAGGGAGTTAAGTAGAAAGCAACTCGAGCTCTCTCAGCGAAAGGTCAATCTTTTTGAGCAATCCGTTCAGAGTGATTTATTCGATGCTCGCGATTACGTGGATGCAAAACTAGAAACTATTGAGTTTTTAGAGGACTATGATGAACTCCGTGTTGAAGTTAATCAGGCACAACAGCAGATAAAGTTGATCCTGGTAACGGATAATGTTGATTGGAGTGAATTCGAATTAATAGCTCATCCACAGATTCAGGAGATAATGAATAGCATCATTACGTCTACCTTTGACGCTGCTGAACTGGCCTATCTCGAACAGCAAGTAGAAGTAGCACAACTAGAAACATCAACTGAAAGAGCTGATTTTGATTTAGGTTTTGTGCAGGCAGAGTACGCTCCTTTCAAGAACAATGGAGATAATGAACTGGGATTTTCATTTGGTGTCACGATTCCCATTTTTAGAAATAATAAGGATCAGATAGCTGAACGAATATTGGATGAAATTGAGCAGGAAAGTGAATTTGAAACCTTAGCTTATCGCGACTCAATTAATAAAGCTCTCGAATCTAGCTTCCTAACTGATTACCTCGAACATCATAATCAGCTCTTAGCCGAAATCGAAAAATTGAATATTGATGTATTAACCTCGAATCTTGCTGTATCAGAAGATTTTGACCCAATAGCTTTACTTGACCTTGAAGAGGGAAAACTTAGATTAGAAGAGCTGGTAGTCAGATCGAATGAACGGTTATTGCAGCATTATTTAGATTTCTTGTTTGCGTTCGATGCACTTCAACAATTACCATTGCAAAACTATTTAGCCAACGATTTAAGTTTTATTGAATGAAAAAGGTAATTATTACCGGAGCTACTTCCGGAATTGGTAGAGAGCTTGCTATACAATTGTCTCAAAAAGGATATGCAGTAGGATTGATAGGAAGACGAGAAGACCGATTGGTCGAGTTAAAAAGGGAGATAGGAGATTCTGCATTCATTCGTCCTCTTGATGTAACCGATTTTGAAAAAGCAGAGGCCACTTATCAATCTTTGATTGAAGAGATGGGAGGCCTGGATATTATGATTTTAAATGCCGGAGTAGGTCGGGACCATTTGAAGCTGAACTGGGATTCTGACAAGCAAACCATTGATGTGAATGTAACTGCATTTGCTCATGGAGCCAATGTTGCCTTTCAATATTTTGTAGATCAAAAAAGGGGGCAAATTGTTGGAATGTCATCTATTGCGTCTACCCTCTCTTCCGGAAGAGCTGCTGCCTATACTGCTTCGAAGCATTTCATTTCTAACTACATGACGGGTTTCCGACAAAAGGCTAATAGATGGGGATTAGATATTGCTATTACTGATATAAAACCCGGGTATGTTGAATCTGAAATGACCGCTCAAAATAAAAACATGTTTTGGGTTGCCACTACAGAAAAAGCTGTTAAGCAGATGGTGAGGGCTATAGAATCCAGAAAGAACCACGCTTATATAACCAGGCGTTGGCGACTAATAGCTTGGGTAGCAAAACTAACTCCGCAATTTATTTGGGATCGTTTAAAGTTCTAGGAGCTTCTTCTACATTTCTCGCTGCAATATTTCACATGCTCCCAATTGCGCTGCCATTTCTTTCTCCAGGTAAAAGGGCGATTACATATCGGGCAAATCTTAGCAGGAAGATCTGCCTTCTTCTTCATTTTACCCATGTGGGTTCCCGTTAATCAACTAGCGATAAACGAACAGGCTTCTTAGAACGATCAATCTTAGTTTCACCTTTAGACTTTGTCATTTTAACAGAAACCATGTTGACACCATCCATATATACTCTCCAGGTTTCAGAAAAAAGTGACCTCGCCACTTCAGAGGCTTCTTTCGATTTCTTTACCGCTTGCTTTTGGGTGATATGTAAAATATTGGCGTTAGGCTCTGGCTTTGATTTCTTCATAGCTATGCTCCAAATCGATCATTGGTTTAGGATAATCAATTCCCATTTCTAATTCATATAACTTTTGTTGTTCGAGAGGTATTGTGTGAGGACAATGAATAAATTCATTTGGAACGTATTTTAGTTCCGGTAATCAATGGCAGATATACTCGAAACATTTTGCCTTCCACGGTTACTCATAAATCCTGTTTCGTTTAATTCCCAAATATTTGCTTCTATAAATGAATTACCCGATGCACAATCAACACTTCTCAAACTTTAACAGAATATTAGTTCTTTAAATCTCATCTTGGATAAAAATTAGATTTACGATGAAATATTTAGGTGTAATTAGCTTTGTACTACTATTCATTTCTTGCTCCTCTTCCACTCAAGACGGAGACGCAGCAGGAAGATCGGGAGGAGACGAAATTTCTATATCGCTCGGTTATCTTGAGGCTCCCTCCGGATTTATGATTGAAGAATTCTCTGACCAGGTTCCGGGCGCGCGGCAATTGGCTGTTAGCCCTTCTGGTGTTGTATATGTCGGGACAAGAAAAACAGGAGATAAGGGTAAAGTTTATGCAGTAGTTGATACAGACAATGACTTTAAAGCAGATACCGTTTATACTATTATTTCGGGACTTAGAATGCCTAATGGTGTGGCCTTCAAGGACGGAGATTTATATGTAGCAGAGATAAGTAAGATTTGGAAATTCGAGGATATTGAATCTGATCTAGCCAACCCTCCTACGCCCATACTTATTAATGATGAATACCCAACCGAGACCAGTCATGGCTGGAAGTATATCGCATTTGGACCGGATGGAAAACTGTATGTACCTGTAGGTGCTCCCTGTAATATTTGCAATCATGAAGAAGATAACCCAATATTTTCAACCCTTACTCGAATTAACGATGATGGCTCAGATCGTGAAATAGTAGCACATGGCATTCGAAATACCGTTGGATTCACATGGCACCCTGAGACCGAAAATATTTGGTTTACTGATAATGGAAGAGATTGGATGGGTGACGATATACCTCCTTGTGAATTAAATGAAATTACTGAAGAAGGCCAGCATTTTGGGTTCCCTTTTCTACATGGTAATTCGATTTGGGATCCTGAATTTGGAGAGGAAGGCCAAAGTAGAGCCTCTGAGTTTAAGATACCGGTACAGGAATTAGGACCTCACGTTGCACCGCTCGGAATCGTTTTCTATACGGGTTCAATGTTTCCAGCTGAATACAAAAATCAGGCTTTAATTGCTGAACATGGCAGCTGGAATAGAAGTGAAAAGATTGGGTACAGGATCATGATGGTGACCTTTAATGAAAACGGAGAAGCATTGACTTACGAACCTTTTATTACGGGCTGGTTACAAAGTGAGGATGAAATTAGAGGACGACCAGTATCAATTGTTGAACTGGAAGATGGTTCTCTGTTAATCTCTGATGATCATGCAGGTAAAATCTATCGGGTTACTTATTCCGGATAAGGCACATTGTTAATATCCCTTAACTGACATAGGTAGCTTATTTCCTTATATTCGGCCTGAATTTTAAGTTTTAGTTCTTCATGAAGAAAGTTGTTTTAATCCCAGGAGATGGGATAGGAACGGAAATAACTACATCCGTTACTACTATTTTAGAAAAAGCCGGTGCACAAATAGACTGGGTAGAGCATAGTGCCGGACTTGGTGCTTACCAAGATCAAGGAAATCCACTACCTGACGAAGTAATAGCTGCTATTGAGGAGCACAGAGTTGCTTTAAAAGGACCGTTAACTACTCCTGTAGGCACTGGATTCAGATCTGTAAATGTAGCGCTGCGTCAAAAGTTTAATCTATTCAGTAATATCCGACCAGCTCGTACACTTCCAAGTATCGACAGTCCATTCAAAAATGTGGACATGGTTATTTTCAGAGAGAACACACAAGGACTTTATATTGGAAAAGAGCAATGGGTCGATGAGAATCAACAGGATCACGCGGAGAGTATTGCTGTAGTAACTGAGGAAGCGAGTAAAAAAATAATTACCGCTGCTTTTGAATACGCCAGAGAAAATGGCAGAAAGAAAGTCACCCTGGTTCATAAGGCTAATATTTTGAAGTTGACCACCGGACTTTTCCTTGAGGTAGGTCGAACAATTTCTGAAAACTATTCTGATATCGAATTTGAAGATTTGATTGTAGATAACATGGCAATGCAAATGGTAATGCGCCCGCAAAGATTTGATGTTGTTGTTACAACCAATCTGTTTGGAGATATTTTATCTGATCTTGCTTCTGGATTAGTTGGAGGACTTGGAGTAACCGGAGCTGCAAATATTGGAGAAAATGCGGCCATGTTTGAAGCTGTTCATGGTTCTGCACCAGATATAGCCGGGCAAAACAAAGCCAACCCGCTTGCGCTACTCTTCTCATCATTGATGATGCTGGAATATATAGACCAAAGGCAAGTTGCAGAAGATGTTAGAAAGGCAGTGTATAAAACCCTTGTAGAAAAGAAAGTGTATTGTACTCCTGATATTGGTGGTGAAGGAACTACCTCAACGTTTACTCAAGCTGTCTGCGATAACATTTAATTTATTCGCTAAACAAAAAAAGAGCGCCTTATGCGCTCTCTTTTCTCATCTTAACAAAAACAATTGGTTTAATTAAAAATCGACATTAGTACTGAACTTATGATCGATAAAATGATGCTGAAAGCAAGAGCCCACCAGAAGTTTTTGATCTTAAAACCATCTATAAATTTATCAACCAGCATAATCAATAAGGTGTTGATAACAAGCATGAATAACCCGAAGGTTATTGCAATAAATGGAATACTAAGAATGACTAAAATGGGCTTTACAAGTATTGTTACTATTGAAAGAGCTGCAGCTACCCAAACAGCACTCCAAAAATTCTTGATTTCTACTCCACTTAAAACTTTAGCTGTTATAAATACGGATACACTGTTTATTAACCAGGCCCAAATCATATTTCAGAATTTTGTTAACATTCGCCGTGCTCGTACGGGGCTTTTTACTTTTTGTTTAGAATAATTGTGCAATGGCAACTTTTACTCTTTCGAATTTCGATCAACTTACTTCAAAACAGCTTTATGATCTTCTTGAATTGCGCCAAGAAGTCTTTATGCTTGAACAGCAGTGCTTGTACAATGACATTGACGGAGAAGATCCAAGAGCGGATCATTTGCTCTTTTATGAAAAAGAGCAATTGTTAGGATACCTTCGAATTTTTGGGCCTGATATTAAATTCAAAGAACCCTCAATTGGAAGGATTGTTGTTTCTCCCGACTACAGAGGAAAGGACATTGGTAAGAGATTAATTCAAAAGGGAATTGACATCACTTTTGAAATGTTTAAATCTCCAATCAGGATCGAAGCTCAGGCGGCTCTTTTAGAATATTACCGGAGCTTTGGTTTTAAAGAAGAGGGCGAAATTTACGACGTTGATGATATCGACCATATACAAATGGTCATAAAATATTAGTCTAAACTTGAAGCGTGGGATTTAAGAACAGGCATAAATTCTTCACTGTTTCTTTCTAACTTCTGAAAGAGCTCTTTTACATTTTCCTTTCCCTCTCCCGATTTACCAATTTGCTCCAGGTTTTTAACAATTTCATAAGCCTCACTTAAACCGACATATTGAAGCGTAGGTTTAAGTTTATGAGCATGTGAAGCCATTTCCTCTAAATTATTCCCTTGTATGGCTTCTTTAATTTCCGAAATCTGTTGTGGGATGTCTTCGATAAACAGAATTAACATCTCTTGTATAACCTCAGCGTCTCCCCCAGTTATATCCTCTAAATATGACAAATCAAGTTTGAGCATTCTTGACTATTTAAATTTTTTCAAATGATAAGGTAAATAATTTCATGGTGCATATTAAAATATTCGTACTACACCTTATGGTTAAAAACCAGCTATTAAAAGTAGTAAAGAAATCAGTTAACTAACCGGTAAAAATAACGATACCGACAAGTACTAATACAACAATCTTGAAGATTATCTTCTTCCAGTTTTTCATTGGTCCTTCACAGAGAATTAGAGAAGGCGATAAAACTAAATTTTTAAGCCAAAAACAAGTTATCCACAGGCTTTTATTAGGCAATAAAGTGCTTTTTTTGGAAAAGACCCAATCTAAAGCTTTATTAAATATTAACTAATGGAGAATCGTATATTTTTCTTTTTTTACTCTACAGTAACACTCTTGGCAAGATTCCGAGGTTGATCTACATCGCATCCTCTATTCACAGCTACATAATATGAGAGAAGCTGGAGAGGAATAACACTTAAAATGGGTGATAGCACATCTTCAGTTTCAGGAATTGGCACGTTAAACTCTGCAATTTCTTTTACCTCTTTGTTTGAAGGAGTAGTGATAGAAATAATCCTTCCTTTTCTTGCTTTCACCTCTTCTACATTACTAACCATTTTATCATTGGTATGCTTAGTTGAGGCAATAACCACAACGGGCATCATTTCATCAATAAGGGCAATTGGACCATGCTTCATTTCGGCTGCCGGATATCCTTCTGCGTGAATGTATGAAATCTCTTTAAGTTTTAGAGCTCCTTCCAATGCAACTGGAAAACTATATGACCTGCCCAGATACAAGAAATTCGGAGCATAAGTAAATAGGTTACTTATTCTCTCTATTTCGGAACTATTTTCAAGAATTTCTTTAATCTGCTCAGGAATTTTAGAGAGAGCAGTAATAATCCTGCGAGAATATTCCTCACTAATAACTCCCTTATGTTGTGCAAGTAATAAAGCAATTAAGGTAAGTACGGTTACCTGACCAGTAAATGCTTTTGTAGAAGCTACCCCAATTTCGGGTCCTGCATGAAGATAAACTCCACCATCCGTTTCCCTTGCAATGGTAGATCCTACCACATTAACTATACCAAATACTGCTGCTCCTTTTTCTTTTGCTTCTCTAAGTGCAGCAAGAGTATCTGCTGTTTCCCCACTTTGAGAAATAACAAACAGAACATCCCCTTCTCCGATAAGCGGGTCTTTGTAGCGAAACTCGGAAGCGTATTCTACCTCAACATTCGTTTTGGCTAACCATTCGAATAGGTATTCTCCTACCAAGGCAGAATGCCAGCTAGTTCCACAAGCCGCAATAATAATTCGATTAGCATTTACCAACAGGTCCATTACTTTTGATAATCCTCCCAAAGTAATAGTGCCATTCTCAACATTGATTCTCCCTCTTAGTGTATCGGAAATTGTTTTGGGCTGCTCAAAGATTTCTTTAAGCATGAAAAATGGAAAGCCACCTTTTTCGATTTCATCGAGAGTCATAGCAAGTTCATGGACTTCCTTGGTCATCTCAACCTCTTCTGAATTGATTACTTGATAATCATCTTTGGTGATTATCGCGAGTTCTCCATCATCGAGGTAAACAACTTTATCGGTATACTCAGCTACAGCAGAAGCATCTGAAGCGATAAGCATTTCTCCGTCTCCAACTCCAATCAGGAGTGGAGATCCCTTTCGAGCCACAATTATTTTTCCTGGATTATCGGAGTGTAAAATCGCCAGACCATAAGTGCCTCTTATTTGCGCCAGAGCAAGCTGAACGCTCTTTACAAAATCTAAAGAAGGGTCCATGCTCATGATACTCTCAATTAGCTTGGCAACTACCTCAGTATCTGTGTCAGAATAGAATTCATAACCATCTTCCTGAAGCTTCTCTTTTAAAATATTATAGTTCTCAATAATGCCATTATGGACAAGTGCAATTTTACCAGAAGTACTGGTATGTGGATGTGAATTGATATCGTTAGGCTCTCCATGAGTAGCCCAACGCGTGTGGCCTATACCTATAGTTCCATCCTCATTATCACTCAAAAGATTTTCAAGGGCCACAACCTTACCCTTACACTTTTTCACATTCAATGAACCATTTAGAATGGCAACTCCGGCCGAATCATAACCTCTGTATTCAAGTCTTTTTAACCCTTTTATTACTACATCTTTAGCTTGCTTATCACCGATATACCCTACAATTCCACACATAAACTTCTTTTTTTACTTAGTTGATGGCCTAAATTAATGTATTTTAAAACTAAACCCTGATTAAAAGTTCCATAAATACTCTTTTCATGCAGCTGTGTTTTTTTTCAGATGACTTTTCAGATCATTTTTTACCATTAACACTTACTCGACCTGTTCGTGATTTAAGAATCGGTATTCTTACTATCGAGGAAAAATGGGAGCTAGCCCTCAATCAAAAAAAATCTGCTTCTCTTGATGAAGATTATTTTGAAGATATTTTTGGATCCAATAAGCTCTCTACAGAGTCCGCATGTATTTGGGTGAATGAACGGTATTTCCCTACTACTGGCCTCATCTCCGAGATTCAATCATTGAATACCAGTGAATGTATTGTTGACGGTGATACTCTGGTAGCTGCTAAAGTTGATGCCAAACAATCTTTGGATTGGATCGAAAATGGCAGAATAAGCCTGAGTAGCCTTGTACCAAATGAGACGAGCTCTGAGCTTAGTTCTATAACTTTTCTATGGGATTTACTATCTGCTAACACGCATCAAATTGAAGAAGATATACAACGCCTGGATCTTCTTTCGACTACTTCATCTCAATTCGAAAAGCTTCTTAGTTATTCAAACTCTTCCCAAATTTATATTTCTGATTCAGCCAAAATAGAACCTGGCTGTATTATACTTGCTGATGATGGACCAGTTTTTATCGGAGATGGTGTTACTCTTGAAGCCGGATCAATTATCAAAGGCCCGGTTGCCGTTTGCGATAATGCTACTGTTAAAATGCAGGCAAGAATCTATGGTGGGACAACCATAGGACCTATTTGCAAAATAGCTGGTGAGGTTCATAATTCTATTTTCCATTCATACTCAAACAAAGCCCATAATGGCTATGTAGGGAATTCTATTTTTGGACAATGGTGTAATCTGGGTGCAGATACAAATACCTCTAATTTGAAGAATAACTATTCCAAAGTTTCTATTAGCAATTGGAGAACAAAGCAGCTTTATGACGATGGTGTTCAGTTTCTTGGCACCATCATGGGTGATCATTCAAAAACGGCTATCAATACCCAACTAAATACCGGAACTGTTATTGGGGTATGTTCAAATATCTTTCATTCGGGTTTTCCTCCGAAATATATTCCCTCTTTTAGCTGGAGCGGAAAGGATGAATTTCAAGTTTACCAATTTGAGAAAGCACTCGAAGCTATGTCAGCTATGATGAAGCGAAGAGGGATAGATTTGACTTCTGAGTATCAGGAAATGATGCTCAAGGTTTTTAATGAAAGAGAGTTATAGAATACGACGGGTAGTCAAATAGGCATTTGCCCAATATCTTTCCTGAAGACCGGAAATCATAACACCCGAACTTGTTGAGGCATGCATGAATTGCTCATTGTTTACCATTACACCTACATGGTAAGTATCTCTGCCAGTTTTAAAGAACACCATATCCCCAAGCCTGATTTTATTTTTTTTCACTGACTTTCCAACTTTCATCTGTTGACGAGTATTTCTGGGTAATTCAATCTCAAAATAGTCTTCAAAAACGACCTGCATAAATGCAGAGCAGTCTACACCTTCATACCCTGTCCCTCCTAACAAATATGGCACTCCTTGCCAATCCTTAAATGCTACATCTAGTGAGCTCTTAATAGCTCTTTCATCTTTTGATAAATTTCTTGGAGGCTCCGGTGTTTCCTCAGGAGTATCTGATGTTGCTACTATTGGGCGTTCTGCTTCCTTTTTTGCCCTTTCTTCCCAGGGTATAGTACCCCTTTTAACCATCCCGCATGAGGTGGTGAATAGCCCAACAATGAGTACTAGCAAGACTTGAATTTTCATAGCATCACTTTGGAAGCAAAAAATAAAACCACGAATCCTTATTTTCCAAATGCTATTCGATTTTTTTTAACTTCCTTTTATGAAACTATTAGTAAACATCGATCATGTAGCTACTTTAAGAAATGCCCGTGGAGAAGGCTATCCCGATCCATCCGAAGCAGCTAAAATATGTGAAGAAGCCGGTGCAGCTGGTATCGTTTTTCATTTGCGTGGTGATCGCAGGCATATCAAGGACGAAGATGTTAGAGCGCTTAAAAACTCAGTTAAAGGAACCCTTGACTTCGAAATGGCTGCAACTGATGAAATGATTTCCATTCTTAAAGACACAAACCCTCATCTATGTACCTTGGTACCTGAAGGAAGAGAAGAGCTCACTACAGAAGGGGGTTTAAATATGGAAACTGTATTTAGTGATTTTCAGAACAGAGTATTCTCATCGATACGAGAAACCGAAATTGAGATCTCGCTCTTTTTGGATCCAAATCCAAGGGATATTGAGCTCGCGCATAAGTTACAAACAGATGCAATAGAATTACATACGGGTACTTTTGCAAATGCCCCAAGTAAAGAAAAACAGATTGAAGAGCTAAAGCGCTTGAAAGTAGCTGCTATTCAAGCTCATGAACTGGGGATAAAGGTAAATGCTGGCCATGGCCTGAACCTGGACAACCTGCCTGTTTTTCTGGACGTGGTTCCTCACTTAAATGAAGTGAGCATAGGTCATGCTTTGATAAGTAAGTCTTTATTCTGGGGTCTTCCTAAAACAGTTAAAGCTTATCTTGAAATCATGAGCATATACTCCGATGTAAAATCCTGAGCCTATCTGTGAATAAAGAAACTGTTCATAAATCAGGTTACGTAGCCATTGTTGGTAAGCCAAATGCAGGCAAATCTACCTTGATGAATAATATCCTTGGAACCAAGCTTTCCATTGCTACGCATAAGGCTCAAACAACCCGGCATCAAATCATTGGCATTTTTTCTGAAGATGATGTCCAAATCATCTTCCTGGATACCCCCGGTATTATCAACCCCAAGTATGAACTACAAAAAGCAATGATGCGGTTTGTAGAAAAAGCTGAAAAGGACGCCGATATAGTACTTTTCATTGTGGATGCAGGCGATTCAAAATTCCCAGATCACGCTTTTTCTGAACTAAAGAACCTTAGAAAGCCCGTTCTTTTAATCATTAATAAAATTGACCTTCATGAACAAGGAAAAGCCGAGTCTTTAGCTAAAGAACTTCAAAGTCATTTTGAGTTTACCGATACGATTTTTGTATCAGCTTTAACGGGTATTGGACTTGAAGGACTTATGGAATCGCTCAAAAAAAGCTTGCACCCCGGCCCTCCGTTTTACCCAAAAGATGAACTTAGTGAACACCCCCTACGGTTCTTTGCTTCAGAATTGATTCGGGAACAACTCTTTCTTCAATACCATGAAGAGCTTCCTTATTCTGCAACGGTTGAAGTAATTCAGTATGAAGAAAGGGAGGACTTGGACTACATCAATGCTGAGATAATTGTAAATCGTAAATCTCAAAAGGGGATGATTATTGGCAAAGGGGGAAAGGCAATTAAGCAGCTTGGAACCGAAGCAAGAAAGTCGATCGAAGAATTTGTCGACCGCAAAGTCTTTCTTGATTTACATGTTAAAGTCAGGGAAAAATGGCGTGAGAATGAGCATATGGTTAGAAATCTAGGGTATAAATAGGTCTCTCCTTTTTGACAGTTTTTGACCCGAAAAATTTTTTTGTAAAAAATTTCCTTCCTGGTATTGCATGCTAAAAATTCTTCTCGTAAGCTTTATGCGATGAAATTTTCGACCCAATATACCGCAAACAAACCCGCATGCCGTTGTATGTGTATGTGTAAATCGCATACATAAGGGTTTTGGTATACATGTTTAGATAAACACGAAAAAGCCCTTTTGAATGCAATATCAGAAGGGCTTTTTTGTTGGGAGTTAATCTCAGTCGTTCTTTAACACATATTGCATTCTCATTAAGAAAGGTGGAGGGATCAGGTCCTGCGAAGCCTTGGCAACCGTCTCGATGAAAATCGAGAAAAGGTGCTACATCCTGCTCAGTGTACTTAAGCCGCACTGGGAAAGATGAGTTCGAAAATTACTGGTTCAAAAGCCTCATTCGGATTCATCTCGAATGAGGCTTTTTTTATGCGCGAAATTTTTAAAACGAAATAAAACATCACTCACAAACTAATAGAACCATGAGCAACGAACTAAACGAGCGAACACTAAGATTTGAAACCCTACAACTTCATGCAGGGCAGCAACCAGATCCAACAACAGGCTCCCGAGCTGTACCGATCTATCAAACTACCTCCTACAACTTCAATGATTCAGAGCACGCAGCTAATCTCTTTGCATTAAGAGAGTTTGGAAACATTTATACCAGAATCATGAATCCTACTACCGATGTGTTTGAACAACGCATTGCCGCTTTGGAAGGAGGAGTAGCTGCACTTGCTACTTCTTCAGGACAGGCTGCACAGTTCCTGGCTATTTCTAACCTGGCCAAGGCCGGTGATAATATCATTTCAACTCAAAACCTCTATGGTGGTACCTATAACCAATTCAAGGTTACTATTCCAAGACTAGGTATCGATGTGCGTTTTGCTGCCGAGGATACTGTTGAAGAATTTGAAAAGTTAATCGACGATAATACCAAAGCCCTTTATGTTGAATCTATAGGTAATCCAAGAGGAAATATCGCCGACTTTGAAGGTCTTGCTGCTCTTGGGGAGAAATATGGAATCGCCCTCGTTGTTGATAATACCTTTGGTGCCGGAGGAGCTGTTGTACAGCCAATCAAACATGGAGCAAACGTAGTTACTGCTTCTGCTACAAAATGGATTGGCGGGCATGGAACTTCCATAGGCGGTGTAATCGTAGACGGTGGAAATTTTAACTGGGGCAATGGCCGATACCCGTTATTCACGGAACCATCTCCTGGATACCATGGCCTAAATTTCTGGGAAGTATTTGGAACCGATGGGCCTTTTGGAAACATAGCTTTTGCTATCCGTGCTAGAGTTGAGGGACTTCGTGATTTTGGATCTTCTCAATCTCCATTTAATAGCTTCCTGCTCTTACAAGGCCTGGAGACTCTTTCTCTGAGAGTAGAACGTCATAATGAAAATGCACTAAAATTAGCAGAGTGGTTAAAAAACCATGAAGCTGTGGAGTGGGTAAACTTTACGGGACTACCTGATCACGATTACCACGAGCAGGCAAAAAAATATCTAACGCCTGGTCACTTCGGCTCCGTGCTTACTTTTGGTGTTAAAGGTGGCTACGATACCGCTAAATCATTCATCAACAGTGTAAAGCTTGGAAGTCACCTGGCCAATGTTGGAGATGCCAAAACTCTACTAATCCACCCTGCTTCAACTACACACCAACAGCTATCGGAAGCTGAGCAAGCAGCGAGCGGGGTTAAACCAGATTTAATCCGTGTTTCTGTAGGAATTGAGCATATAGATGATATCATCGAAGATTTTGAAAAAGCCTTTGAAACAACAGCTGTACTTACTTGAAATAAAAAAAGGATGCGGAGTTAGCCCCTCCGCATCCTGCATAAAACCACTTGCAGAAACCTGCAAATGATCCAACAACCTTAAAATATACACACTATGAGCACTTTAACAACTAATGAAGTGGATGAACGACTGAACGAGACCATCAGCAACGTAATCAGCCATGTAAAAGAAAACCCTTCCGCGAAGGATGTCACATTTTCTGTGGATTCGATACTAGAGCAGGGTTTCAGATCTGAAATCAACGTCAGAGATTTTCAGTTTATCGTGGATGAACCCAAAAGTCTCGGTGGAGAAAATGAAGCACCTAATCCTGTCGAGTATGTACTTGGTGCATTAGCATCTTGCCAGGAAATAGTTATCAAGGCCTATGCCGGGCAGCTCGGTATTAGCCTTAAATCTGTTAAGGTTACAGCCTCAGGTGATCTTGATCTCCAGGGGTTTTTTAATCTTTCTGATGAGCGCCCTGGTTTTAATCAGGTGAAATACAAAACTGTTATTTCTACAGATGAAACAGATCCGGCAAAACTCCAACTCTTAAAGAATTTTTCTTCTGAACGGTGCCCTGTATTAGATATAATCGCCAATCCGGTTCCCGTAAATGGAGAGGTTGTATATGTTAATTAACACTCACTCATTCATCGCAGTAGCGTTATGAATGAAAAGCTTGGCAAGGTCAGTTTTCTGACCTTGTTAAGCCAATACTTAAATCATCAATGAGCAAACTCAATACATATATTCTTGAACACACATTCATCACTGAATCGGGCTTTTCATTCGATAACCCCGAGATAGCATACCAGACCTGGGGCACTCTTAATGAGGATAAATCCAATGTGGTATTAGTCATTCATGCCTTGACTGGAAATTCCAATCTTGAAGAATGGTTTCAAGGTTTGTTTTGGGAAAAGAGCCCCATTGATTTAAATAAGCATTTCGTTATATGCATTAATATTCCCGGAAGTTGTTATGGTTCCTTAGGACCCTGGTCAATCAACCCGAAAACAGGGAAAGCTTATAAGAAAGATTTTCCGGTATTCTCTATCCGTGATATTGCAAGATTTCAACAACATCTGTTAAACGGGCTAGGCACCCAGGGGATTGAACTTGTAATCGGTGGATCAATGGGAGGCATGATAGCCCTTGAATTTGCATTGATGGATGATCGGGTGAATAAGTTATGTCTTATGGTGATGGGGAAATCACACTCACCATGGGCAATTGGAATTAGTCACGCCCAACGCATGGCTTTATACGCTGATCCAAAATGGAATGGTGGAGATTATGATAAGAATGACCCACCTCAGGCAGGATTAGCAGCTGCACGGGCAATGGCAATGCTTACCTACCGGGCTCCATCCAATTATGAATATAAGTTCTCAAGAGATAGAAATACTGAGAAGGATCTTTTTGAAGTAGAATCGTACCTAGAATATCAGGGCCAAAAATTGGTAGGTAGATTCGATGCTCTTTCCTATGATAGACTTACAAAATCAATGGACACCCATGATGTATCCAGGAACCGAGGACCTTTTGAAGAAGTGCTTGGGAGTTTATCTGTTCCTACACTAGTTATAGGCGTAGATTCAGACAGACTTTATCCGGTATCGGAACAAAAAGAACTGGTAGACCTCATTCCAAATTCGATATACCGGGAAATTACTTCTGGATTCGGGCACGACGCTTTTTTAATTGAGTTCGACCAGATCAATGACTTCCTAACTTCTTTTCTTAAATCTGAGGTGGATGCTATAGATGCCTAGGGAATAGTTTTTAATTCTTAATACCTACAGCAGTATAGCCATTAAACCCTGAAGCTACACAGTGTGTACATTAGTATTTATTGGTATTTTGGACGCATGAGTCAAAAAGTGCTTCTCAATTTGTTCGTTATTGTGACCGGAGTATTCCTTGCTCCATCTACACAAGCACAAATATTCGAAAGGATTGACATTCCCTATTCAAACCCTATTGGTCTCATTATGGATTCAGATATTGGTACTAACGGGATTTCCATAGCTGATTATAATCTTGATGGCTCTTTAGATATCTATTTTGTGGTCAGAGATTCTGCCTGGGGGGGAGATGCCAGAACATGGAATCGATTATTCTCCCTTGAAAACGGGGAATATGTTAACAGAACCATTTCATCTGAGTTAAAGGGCATTAGTCAAACAAGATGGAGTGAAATGGGTTATAACATTGGGGCTTCCTGGGGAGACTTTAATAATGATGGATATCCTGACATTTTCGTTTACTATTCGGGGAAAGACCAACTATTCAAAAACAATGGAGACGGAAGCTTTAGCGATGTTTCTGAATTTGCTCAAATTGCCGGACTTGAAACACAGCTAAGTTCTCATGCTTTATGGTGGGATTTTGACCTCGATGGCGATTTAGATCTATATGTAACGATAAGGAGAGATCGTGCAATTGATAATAAAGACCGAACAAACAGAATGTATGAGAACATGGGCAACGATGTGTTTGTCGATATATCTCAAGAGAGTTTCTTGAATGATAATGGACTGTCTTATATGGCCATACCTCTTGATGTCAATAATGACTCCCTGCCCGACTTATATGTAGCCAATGACTTCGGAGCCAATTCATTATATATCAATAATGGAGATAAAACTTTTTCTAAAGATACAGCCAACACTTATGGGATAAACGATCAGGGAGAAGGAATGGGCTTAGCTATTGCTGATATCAATAAAAAAGGCTTTCCTGATATTTATGTTACCAATGTAACCGAAGATGGAAGTGTTGAACTACGAAGAAACCCTCTTTTCCTGAACTCAGGTAACAACTCTTTTGAAAATATTGCACAGGAATCCGGGACTATGTTGGCTGAATGGGGATGGGGAGCAAGCTTCGCCGATTTAAACAACAATACCTGGGAAGATCTTTTTATATCAAACGGCTATTTCGATGACGATGATGATAATTTTCTGTACATCAACACTTCAACAAAAGATCAAATTCTGTTCGAAAACAAAGCAGAAGAGGCCGGAGTAGCGGATTCCATGGTTTCAAGAACTCATGTTATTTTTGATCAGAACAATGATGGTTTTCTGGATATCCTGGTCTCCAACTTTTTCGATGACCCTATCCTGTATCGAAATACTCATGCAACAGGTAACTGGCTGAGTGTGGCTTTAGAAGGAGTAGAATCGAACAGAAATGGTTTCGGCTCCAAAGTCATCACTTTTTATGGAGAAGAATCTCAAACCAAATTTTATCATGGAGCCCAGTTCTATGGCCAGAATATTTTACCTGTTCATTTCGGAATGGCAGAATTTGAATCCGTAGATAGCTTGCAGGTTATTTGGCCCGGAGGTAATACAGACACCTTTGTTGATGTTGACGTAAACCAGCAGATCAGAATTATAGAAGGGGGAACGCTTGTTACCTCCACAAATCCGGAAAGAGAGACTGAGCAGATTCAGGAATTTAAACTCATAGGTAATTATCCTAACCCATTCAATAGTGGAACCAACATTCTATTCGAGCTCCCTTTGAGGCAGACTATTCGATTTGAGGTTTTCAATACATTGGGTCAGGTCGTTTATCAACAAACTTCCTCATTCAATGCGGGCAGGCAACAAATAAACTGGCAACCTGGTGCCATTCCTTCCGGTGTTTATTTCTACAAAATTTCAACCCAAAAAGGGTATATCCAAACTTCCAGATTGTTGTACCTCAAGTAGTTGACGCTTATTCATCCACACACTACTTTTAGAACCATCATCTCAACTTGGAATCTTGAAAAGAACCCCTGCTCTATTCTTACTTATAGCTCTCTTTCTCTTTGGGGAAATACAGGCGCAACATAGTGTTCCACGTCAATGGAATGAGGTACTGCTGGATGCCATTCGAAATGACTTTGCACGACCTACCGTGCACGCCCGGAACTTATTCCATGTTTCTGCTGCGATGTATGATGCCTGGGCCTTATATGATGAAACGGCCACCCCTTTTTTCCTGGGAAACAGCTTCCGAGATTTTGATTTCGACTATCCGAACGGCTTCAATATTAACACTGAAGAAGAGTTAGAAGAAGCGATCAGCTATGCCGTGTATCGTATACTTTCTAAAAGATTCGAGTTCTCTCCAGGTGCTGATACTTCTCTGGCTTCTTTTGATTTATTGATGAGTGAGCTGGGCTATGACATAAACTTTACATCTTCTGATCTCAGTAATAACAATCCTGCAGCATTAGGTAATTTCATTGCAGAACAGATTATAAACTTTGGTGCACAAGATGGTTCTAATGAAGAATTCGGCTACAATAACATCTTCTACGAACCTGTAAATACCTATCGTGATAACTCCCTTGATCCCGTCTTTCCAGGAAATCCGGATATCATTGACCCGAACCGATGGCAACCTCTCACCTTTGGTTCTTTTATAGATCAGTCTGGGAACCCTATACCAACAGAAACTCCAAGGTTTTTGGGAGCTGAATGGGGGCAAGTCGTTCCTTTCTCATTACAACAGGAAGATGTCACCATTTATGAGCGAGACGGATTTGACTATTGGGTATATCATGATCCCGGTCCAGCTCCTCTTTTGGATGTAAGTGGAGTAGACGACTCAGAGCGTTATAAGTGGACATTTTCTCTAGTCTCTGTTTGGTCTTCTCATCTTGACCCCTCTGATGGAGTTATGTGGGACATTTCTCCGGGGGCCATTGGTAACAATCCGACATTTCCTGAGACTTTTGAAGAATACCAGCAATATTATGACCTGATTGAAGGTGGCGATCCCGGAACGGGTTGGGATATGAACCCAGCTACCGGACAAGCTTATGAACCGCAAATAGTACCTCGTGCAGATTATGCAAGAGTCCTTGCCGAGTTTTGGGCAGATGGTCCAGACTCTGAAACTCCACCAGGGCACTGGTTCACTATTTTGAATTACGTGAATGATCATCCCCTTCTGGAAAAGAAATTCGAAGGAACCGGAGAAACACTAAGTGATTTGGAGTGGGATATAAAATCCTATTTCCTTTTAGGAGGAGCTATGCATGATGCTGCTATAGCCGCCTGGGGGATTAAAGGATGGTATGATTACATCAGACCCATTTCTGCATTACGTCATATGACCGATCAGGGACAAAGCTCTGATCCGGAACTTCCAAATTATAATCCTAATGGAATTCCTCTTATCGAAGGTTTTATTGAGTTAATAGAAGAAGGAGATTCTTTAGTTACAGTTCGAGATAGTGTAGAACTTATTGGAACTATAAAAGTGAAAGCATGGAGAGGTCATAATACCGGATACATCATTGATCCTGATACATCAACTGCAGGAGTTTCCTGGATACCTGCGGGTGAATGGTGGAGCTATCAACGCCCGACTTTCGTGACCCCTCCTTTTGCTGGTTATATTTCCGGCCATTCCACTTTTTCGAGAGCAGCGGCTGAAGTCATGACGCTTCTTACCGGAGATGAATTCTTTCCGGGAGGAATAGGAGAATTTCATGCTCCCAAAAATGAATTCCTTGTTTTTGAAGATGGCCCTAGCGTGGACCTCACCTTGCAATGGGCAACCTACCGGGACGCTTCTGATCAAACCAGTTTATCCAGAATTTGGGGTGGCATTCACCCTCCAGCCGATGATATCCCTGGGCGAATTATTGGGGAGCAGGTTGGTATTGAGGCCTTCAATTATGCAGTAAACTTTTTTAATGGTATTTCGGTGAGTAATGAAGTTACTCCTCATACTGAAAGTACCAACCAGATTCAAAGCTATCCTAACCCGGTTCAACGTGGTACTCCGTTGAGAATAACTCTAAATGGGCTTTCCGGAATAGAAGAAATTCAAGTTTATAACATTCTGGGACAAAAGGTGATTAGCAGAAGAGTTACCCATAGTTCTTCTCTTCAAATCAATACCTCAAATCTTTCATCAGGAATGTACTTCATTCGGGTAGTCGGAAGTCACACTACACTGACGAAAAAGTTTATGGTTGTGAAATAATAATTTCCTTGTCGCTTCACTCCTTCGAAATGACAGATATGGAATTAAATTGATTCCAAAAAAATTGAGCAAACACTAAGGTGGTCATTCCGCGGCATAAGCCGGAATCTGTGAAGGCAATTGAAGCATTCCTTTACAGATCCCGGATCAAGTCCGAGATGACTTGAATACTTATCCAGCTCATAAAAAAACAATAAAAAGAATTATGTCATCACAACCTGTAGCTGTAGTAACCGGGGCCTACCGTGGTCTGGGACTTGAAACTGTTAATCAACTTGCCAACCTTGGATACTCCGTAGTACTGACAGGAAGGAATTCTGAAAAAGGAGAAGCGGCAGCTTCACAGTTCAGAACCCAGGGATATGATGTTCATTTTCGGCCTTTAGATGTGAACGACCTGGATAGCATTTCAAGTTTAAACCGATTTATTGCGGGCAAATATGGTAGACTTGATGTATTGGTTAACAACGCCGGTATCCATTATGATATGGCCAATAAAGCAACTAACCCAAACTGGGATATTGTGAACGAAGCCATCAATACTAATTTCATAGGAGCATGGAAAGTTGCCGTTGGCCTTCTTGACCTCATTCAAAAAAGTGAACATGGCCGAATTGTAAATGTAAGCAGTGGCGCCGGTTCCCTTCTGGATATGTCTCCTGGTACCCCCGCCTATTCCGCTAGCAAAGCAGCCATGAATGTTCTCACCAAACAACTAGCTGCAGAACTCAGAAGTAAAGGTATCTTAGTCAACTCCGTTTGCCCTGGTTGGGTCAGAACTGATATGGGTGGACAAGCCGCTCCCCGATCTGTTAAAGAAGGAGCTTCCGGAATTGTTTGGGCTGCAACTTTGAAAGATAATGACCCAACGGGTGGATTCTTCAGAGATGGAAAAGAGATTAACTGGTAGTTCTTAGTGCCAGGATAAAATCGCATAGCCACTAAATCCCCCACCATCTTCTACCTCAAGCTCTGGTAATTCGGAAGAAAGTTCACCGGAGAATTCAACCTCGCCTGATCCTGAAGAGGTAAATGTACTTGCCACGATAGCCCCTTTGATACTTCCCGAACCTGTTACCTCCACGTCAGCATTTGGAGCATAGAGGATTCTTGTATTTGCTACAGCTGCACCTGAAACCTTCACATTATTTCCGCCAGTTATTACATGACCCTGAATCCCTCCGGAACCACCTATTGTAATATCCGCCGTTTCTGCATAAATACTTCCGTTAAATGTTGTCGAGCCGGAAAAATTCAATGCATCTTCCCCTCCATAGTAAGTAAAAAGCCTGCTTTGATCTCCATTTTGATTCATCTTACTGCTTCCACTTACAATCAAATCATCCTCCACAATAAGTGTAAGATTTCCGGATCCAGTTATGTTTACGGTACCTTGAGTTAAATTAAAGTCCCCTACATACAGCACCCTGTCCTCAGAACCCGTGTTAATGTTTAAGATATAATCGCTCTTAACGGTAATTGAAGGTATATAAGCTCCATCGTAATCAGAGGGATTCAATGTTATATTTGTGAGCGGCCACGATGTAACAACCGAAGAAAGAGTGGTCGTTTTACTTGGATATTCAATAAAAGCAGGCAATTCATATTCCCCGGGAGAAGGCAAATTTCCAACTCCAAGACCTACATTTTTTCCCGATGCTTGAATAACAGTAGTTGACGGATCACCACCGGGGCCTATCAATAATGTACTATCGATTGAGGTTGACCACGCAAGGTTAACATCTCCATTCCCGACAGCATTAGTACCAGCATGCCCTTTTATTCTTGCACTTCCTGTTAGCGTGATATTATTCCCACTGAAAACAGCATATGGTAAGTTCGGCTGCCAAACAGGACTAGTTTTTTGAGAAAGCAACTTTAATTCCTGCTTGTAAGAAACATCACCAACTTTTCCCCAGCTCTCCACGAATACCGTGTCACCATTTTCTGTTATGGAATATTTATAACTACCTCCCATTTCTGCCCATTCTTGATAAGAACTTACATCTGTAACCTCAGCATCATCGTTTAACTGATTTGAAATGGCAAAAATTACAGCTTGCGAGATATTTTTTGCCTGGTTTGCATTATATGCTTCTACCGATTCCAACTGAGCTCTGTACAAATTCCTTCTGGTCATATCACCGAAAGTTGTTAAAGCCAGACTCATACCTAATACCAACCAAATTGCATAATTACCCATAATTAACTCCCATCAGTGTAAAAAATCCCGGACACATGTAAATTTTTGAGATAAATACTAAGCTCTGCTGAGGCTTTAAACTGTCTATCCGGATCTACTTGTTCAGAACTCGAGGTAATGGTCTCAACCACAACTTTTAGGAACGGAGCAGAAGTAGTTCCATGAACAGTTTCTTCAAACGTTATTGAATTAAGCCTAAGAAAATAATCTTGGGTAGTAATACTCCCACCATCAGGCGTTCTTTCAATTATTAAGTATTCATTTTGTTTATAAATCCGTACATCAGTTGAATCAGAAGTATCTGACGTCTTTTCAACAAACTCCAGTACCGACCCGTTAGCTGTTTTAATGCGCTGTAAATATTTTATCTCTTCTTGAATAAGCATTACTGCATTATTCGCATTTGACTGTATGTGGTAGGTTGATTGATTTTCTACCGAAGAGTTAACTAACAATACATTTGAGGAGACTACCATCATTATCAAAATGCCCAGTATTACAGGCGGTATTATTAATTCATAGCTTACATTCATAGTGTTCTAGTTAGAATTATATGGCACTATTGAAGCATATTGGGTTGCTAATTCACTGGCTGTACCATCTTCAATTCTATAAATCGTAATGGTTGCCACTCTTCCATGAGACCCAATTAAAATTTCTCTTTCCTCGGAAAGGCTAATTGTTGCAGCTAACGTATCCTGTGTAGTTGTGATGTAGTTTTTTCTAGTACTCTCAAAACGAATATCGTTTAGGTTACCATAATTCGTTTCCAATGAGTCGTAATTGAACGATTGAGAATACAATTCATCAGTTATCGAAATTCCGAAATTTATAGCATCTATTTCTTGTTGGCTATTAACCGTTTGATGGGCAGCATTTACATAACTACGAAGGATATTTACAGACAAAAACATAAATATCGTTACTGCTCCAAGTGATAAAAATGCTTGAGACATGTTAATAGATTAAAGTTCAGATTTTTTTACCAGCTTCATTGATCTGCTTTACTGCCTTAATGAAGGGCAAACATGCTGAACTGTTACTGTTTAATTATAACTGTCGACCATAAGTAGACCTTTTCTTCTAAAAAAAATGTTTTGCGCCTGATCTGTAGACGCTATTCAGAGCAAATTCCTATTTCCTCAGCTTCATCAAACAAAGTCTTTTTAAGAGCTCGGCGATAATTTATTGGGCATAAGTGGATTTTATTTGCACTATTGTGGCAAATTAGGGTACATTGTGGGGTGATGTGGGAGATAGTGGGGACTTTCTCTTCTCGGAACAACTTAGCAATCTAAATTCACTCAGAAATACCCGTGCATAGTTTTAAGGGCCAATACGAGCATAGTATAGACGAGAAAGGTCGTATTTCCTTACCAGCCAAAATGCGTAAGGTACTCTCTCCGTCCGCACAGGATCGATTTGTTATAGTTCGAGGATTAGAAGACTGTCTCTATTTATACCCCGAAAATGAATGGCAAAATGTAGAACAAGCTCTCCTTCAAGCCAATAATTTTACACGTTCCGGACGAATTGCTAAGCGAAACTTCCTCCGTTATGCTGAGGATGTAGCCCTGGATAAACAAAACCGGATTGCTATCCCCACGGACCATATGACTTATGCCGGTATCAGTTCTAAAGCCATTTTCCTGGGTATGGGTCAATATATAGAGGTTTGGTCTCCTGAAGCCCTTAAAGAGGCTGATGAAAACCTGGACGCCGATGCCTTTGAAGAAATTTTTGAACAAGTAATGGGAGGCGGTGCTCAAACCGATGCTAGTTAAGATGGCTACATATTATGAGCATATTCCCGTAATGCTCCAGGAGTGCATGGATGCCCTAATCACTGATAAGGATGCCATTTATGTGGATGGGACCCTTGGCGGAGGTGGGCATTCTCTGGAGATATTGAACAACCTTAGTGAACAAGGGGAACTTTTTTCCATCGATCAGGATGACGAAGCCATCGCCGCTGCAAGCGAAAGAATAGGCTCAGATAATCGATTTACCATTTTAAAAGGAAACTTTGGCTACCTGTCCACTCTTCTACCTCCCCAGATTCATGGGCAGGTAGCCGGAATCCTTTTAGATCTAGGCGTATCTACTCATCAAATTAAGGAAGGTGAACGGGGATTCAGCTTTCAGGAAAATGGTCCACTTGATATGAGAATGGGTAATCTGACTGGCTTTTCGGCTTACCAGGTGGTTAATAGCTATGAATATCAGCAGCTTCGTGATGTGATTTTTCATTATGGCGAGGAACATGCCAGCCGGCAAATTGCACGTGCTATTATAGATGCGCGACCAATTGAAACTACCGGAGAATTAAAAGCTGCTATTTCTGAGGTAGTAAAAGGAAAATTCCAGATTAAAACACTGGCCCGGGTATTCCAGGGAATTAGAATTGAAGTAAATCGAGAATTAGAAATGTTGAAGGATGTCCTGACTCAATCTCTCGAAATGCTGAAGCCAGGAGGAAGATTGGTGGTAATGAGCTACCATTCACTGGAAGACCGGATTGTAAAACGCTTTTTTAAAGCAGGTAATCTGGAAGGAAAGGTTGAAAAAGATTTTTACGGAAACGTACTCTCTCCTTTAAATCCTGTCAATCGGCAGGTCATCACCCCCACTGATGTTGAGATATCCTCAAATCCCGCGGCGCGAAGTGCTAAGCTTCGAATAGCCGAAAAAACCAAGGGAGGCGGCTCATGATGGTACAATCCCCGCTTAAGCGGCATGAAGTGAAGCCAAACCTCCGAAAAGTCCCTAAACCTGACATAGCACCCTCTCCCTCTCAAGCAAAAAAGCTTAAGAAACAAAAAGTCAGGAAAAAGACGCCTTCTGGTTCAGGTTCATTACCGAAACTCAAACCAGGAAATATTATCCTGATCACCCTTCTCTTAGGAGCCTTTGGTTTTATGTACCTGACCCATGTATTCGCCACCCAAAAACTTCTTCAGGAAGTACAGGAGCTCGAACGCGAATACAACAAAACCCGACAAATCCACGATGAGCTGAAATTACAGTACGATCGAATGATTGGTCCGGCTGAGATCTATGAAAAAGCCAAAGAACAAGGATTCGTAAATGGCGGCCCTGTTGATAAAGTCATCATTGTAAAAGAATGAACGATTACAGAACTGCCATATTAAACCGCTTATTCCTTGTACTTGGGTTGTTGTTCCTCATCCCATGTGCGCTTGCGTTTCAATTGGTTCGCATCAATTATGTAGAGGGCGAAGGGCTTAGAGATTTATGGAGCAAGCAAGCCATTGATTTCATTTCTATTCCTGCACAACGCGGAAATATTTATGATACCAATGGTACATTGTTAGCAACAAATGCCGTTGATTATCAAATTGCTCTTGATCCTAAAGTAAAAGGAATTACTCAGGATCAAATCTTCCAGCTCACCGAAACACTTGGATCACTAACTCAAAGACCAGAAAGCTATTTTGTAGAGAGGATTGAGCAAGCTCCTGCTCGATCAAGGTATATAGTGCTGGCAAAAAATTTATCCGGAATTGCTAAAGATGAGATTGAAGCACTTGGGATTGGCGGAGTAATTATAGAGGAAAACTTCCGGCGCAAATATACTTTTGGAACCTTAGCTGCACATTCGCTCGGCTTTGTAAACCATAATATGGATGGCAGAACCGGAATTGAAGCTTTCTATAACAAAGAGTTGGAAGGTGAAGATGGCGAGCGCCAGGTTCGTAAAGATCCGTTCAACCGGGTTTTCGAATATGTTGGCGCCCCAAGAAAACTTCCTAAGGACGGATATTCACTTCATACTACGATAGATGCCTATATCCAGGCAATTTTAGAGGATGAGCTAAAGGCTGGGGTGGAACGCAATAAAGCCAATTACGGAACAGGAATTATTCTGGATCCTACAACAGGGGCTATCAAAGCATTAGCTAATTATCCAACTTATGATCCCAACTTTCCTGGAAATGAAGACGATGTAAACAGACGGAATTTCGCCATTTCCGATATGATTGAGCCAGGTTCTACCTTCAAGCTGGTTACTGCTGTGGCCGCCGTAGAACAAGGAAAAGTTGATTTTGAGGAGATTTTTGAAACTCCCGAAAATGGAGAGGTTGTCATTCATGGGCTTACTCTAAGAGATCATGATCCTCTTGGAGATATCGATTTTGAAGAAGTGATTCGTCAGTCTTCCAATATCGCAACCGCAGAAATCGCCATGCGATTAAATAAGGACAAGTTCTACCAATATGCCCGGAATATGGGTTTTGGTACACCTAGCTATGTAGATATTGCCGGGGAAGAAAGCGGGAGAATGGCAAAGCCTTATGACTGGAGTTTAGTAAGTCTTCCCTGGATGTCTCATGGGTATGAATTACTAGCCACTCCGATGCAAGTAGTTCAGGCCTATGCTGCATTTGCTAACGATGGAGTAATGATGAGGCCTTATATCGTAGAGCGCATTGAAGACAGGAATGGGAATGTAATCAATGAGCATGAACCTGTTAAAATCCGGAAAATTGCTAAACAAAAAACCCTGGATTTACTACTCCCCATTTTTGAAAGTGTAGTTTCTGATTCCGGAACCGGAGAATATGCCCAGGTAGACGGGCTTCGCATAGCAGGGAAAACCGGTACAGCTAAAAAAGTGGTAGATGGTCGGTATACTAATAGATACCGTGGTTCTTTTGCGGGCTTTTTCCCTGTTGAAAATCCAAAATATGTATGTCTGATTTTATTAGATGAACCAAAGCCTGTTGGATATGGAGGCTATACGGCCGGACCAATCTTCCGGCAGGTTGCTTCAAGAATTGCCGGTTTAGATAGTGATTTACAATATAACAGTCCTGAGTTGCTTAGAAATGAGCTCATTGCAACTACACCCAACGTTCATGGTCTATCTAAAAACCAGGCAGTGCAATTGCTTGAAAGTATGAATGTTGAGTATAGCTTCGCAGGAAGTCATGGTTTCATTACTGATCAACAACCTGAAGCAGGAGCAGTTATCCCGGTAGGGACCAAACTTTCTCTTACTCTTTCGGAAACTTATACGAAGGTTGATAGTGCAAGCCTGAACAACGGCCTTGTTGAAATTCCCAACCTGAAAGGAATGAGTATGAGGAATGCTTCCAATTTACTCAGCTCATTGGGTTTAAAATCATCTATGGTTGGATCAGGGACAGTGTTCGCACAATTCCCAAGAGAAGGAGAGTTCATGCGCCCCGGAAGTGAGATTACCATCAGAGGTAAAGCAAAGTCGTTGGAATTAATCTCAAAAGCAGGGAGGGACGACTAAGTTGCAAATAAAAGAACTCATAGAATTAGTAAATCCATTGCATGTCTCCAGGACCAAGTCAACACAGAATCTACATGCCATTGAGCAAGATTCCCGAAAGGTTACTGAGGGTTCGGTATTTATTGCCGTTAGAGGACATGAAGTTGACGGGCACTTATTTTTAGAAGACGCCATTCAACGTGGAGCAAAGGTGTTGATTACCGAGGAAAGCTATTATACCGATGCAGAAGGTGTTTGCGTGATGGAAGTTGAAGACACAAGGGTAATTCTTGGAAAACTGGCTCAGGCTTTTACGGGAAATCCAGCTAAAGAACTTAGCATTATTGGTATAACCGGCACGAATGGAAAAACCACAACTGCCACACTTGTTCACCAAGTACTTTGTGCCTTGGGAGAAAAGGCTTCTTTATTAGGTACGGTTTACAAAAAGATTTTAGAAGAGGAGCTATCCAGTTCTCTTACCACTTCCGACCCCATTGAATTGGCTAACGATATGAAGATGATGGTGGATGCGAAGTCAAAATACCTGGTTATGGAAGTTTCCTCCCACGCACTGGTACAGGAACGTGTCTCCGGTTTTAATTTCGAGATCGCTGTATTCACCAACCTTAGTCATGACCATCTGGATTACCACATTACTATAGAGGAATATGCAAAGGCTAAAAAACTGCTTTTCGACAATCTGAGTTCAAGTGCCACCACAATTATTAATGAGGATGATGAATACGGTGAGTTCATGATCTCGAAATCCAGAGCTAAAAAGATCAAATTTGGCTTCAAGGGCAGTACTAATCATATTTTATCGAACACCCCTGATGGATTGACACTTCTTATTGATGGAGTAAATATCCAAAGCCCGTTGGTTGGCGAATTCAATGCCTATAATGTAGCTCAGGCTTTTCTTGCTTGTGTTTCGCTTGGTTTTAATGAAAAGGAAGTAGCCAAGGCACTTAAAAAAGCAACCGGAGCAGCCGGAAGAATGCAGGTAGTGAAATTAAAGCAAGGGAATACCCCACTTGTAATTGTGGATTATGCTCATACTCCAGATGCCTTAGAGAATGTTAGCTCCACCCTATCTGAAATCAAAGAGCCAACACAGAAATTAACCTTAATTTTTGGCGCTGGTGGCGACAGGGATAGATCAAAACGACCTGAAATGGCAAAAGCAGCAGAGAGATATGCCGATTCTATTTATGTGACAAGTGATAACCCCCGGTTCGAAGACCCTGAAGTAATTATTGAAGATATAATGCAAGGATTTGATCAGGCCGATAATGTAACTCGAATCACTGATCGTAAAGAAGCCATTGAACAAGCAATATCATCGGCTTCTATTGATGATATTATTCTTATTGCTGGCAAAGGGCATGAAGATTATCAGGATATCCAGGGAACCAAACACTCTTTTGATGACCGGATTATTGCCTGGGATGCACTACGGAATTATTTAAAGGAGGCGAGCTAATGTTATACGAACTATTCGCCTGGCTTGAAATTACCTATGAATTCCCTGGAGCGTCTGCCATGGAATTTATTTCCACCAGAACAGGCTTAGCTGCGGTGACTTCTCTGGTAATCAGCCTCATAATTGGCCGAAGAATTATCAAGTGGCTGAAGAAAATGCAGCTTGGAGAAGTGATCCGGGAAGATGTAGGTCTTGAGCACCATGCAAGTAAAAAAGGAACTCCGTCTATGGGAGGGGTTATCATTCTGCTGGCCACCCTAATTCCTACCCTGCTATTTATAAAGATGGATAGCATTTATGGATGGTTGATCTTCTTTGTGATGCTTTCTTTGGGAATCGTTGGGTTTATTGATGACTATATTAAAGTAGTTAAAAAGGACAAAAGCGGTTTAGCCGGACGGTTTAAAATAGCAGGACAGGTTACCGTCGGACTAGTACTTGGTTCTGTGCTTTATTTCCATCCCGATTTCGAGCTATTCAATACCCTTTCAACCGTCCCATTCGCTAAGGATTTAAATATTGATTATGCGTTCTTTGGAGAACAATGGGGTTGGGTAATTTACCTGCCTGTTTCTGTATTCATCATCACTGCGGTAAGTAATGCCACCAATTTAACAGATGGACTGGATGGGCTTGCATCAGGTACTTCCGCTATTTGCGGTTTCGTGTTTGCTATTTTCGCTTATGTATCTGGCCGAGTTGACTACTCAGGTTTCCTTGATATAATGTATCTGCCTGGCGCCGGAGAACTAACCATTTTCTGCGCTGCGTTAATTGGAGCCTGCATGGGCTTCCTGTGGTACAATACCAATCCAGCATCAGTTTTCATGGGCGATACTGGTTCTTTGGCTTTAGGCGGAGCTTTTGGAGCATTGGCTTTAATGCTTCATAAGGAACTTCTACTACCTTTCATCTGTGGTGTATTCTTTTTCGAGACTTTATCGGTAATTATCCAGACTACCTACTTCAAATACACCAAAAAGAAATATGGAGAAGGACGAAGGGTATTCCTTATGACCCCCATCCATCATCACTTCGAGAAGAAAGGGTGGTCGGAACAAAAAATTGTTGTGCGTTTTTGGATTGTGACCATCATGTTGGCGCTCATCAGCTTACTAACACTGAAATTCCGATAATGAATGTAGCAGGTAAACATATCATTGTAATCGGAGCAGCCAGAAGTGGTTTAGCTGTAGCTCTTCTATTAAAGAAGGAAGGGGCTGATGTCTTTGTTACCGATGCTGGTGCAATTTCTGAAGCCTCGAAAAAGAAATTAGATGCTAATGCCATCCCATTTGAGGAATCGGGACACACAGAATTAGCTGAACAAGGAGAATTTGCAGTAGTTAGCCCCGGAGTACCAACTGAAGCTCCTCTTGTTCAATTTTATTTGAATTCAGGTTTAGAGGTATTCTCCGAAATAGAGGCTGCCAGCTGGTTTACTAATGAAGATATCATAGCCATCACTGGTAGCAATGGGAAAACTACGGTAACCACATGGTTGGCTCACATTTGGGAAACTGCTGGTAAAGATTTCAGCATGGCAGGAAATATTGGACTCGCTTTCTCTGATAAAGTTGATACCACTAAAGGAACTCACATTTTAGAGGTAAGCAGTTTCCAGCTAGATCATATCCGGAGTTTCCATCCGGAAGTTAGTGTGCTATTAAATATTACCCCGGATCATCTAGACAGGTATGGAAACAACCTGGAAGCTTATGCAGCTTCAAAATTCAGAATCACAGAAAATCAGACTACAGACAACTGGTTCATCTTCAATTACGATGATCCAATTATAAAAGAGCACGTTGAGAGTCTTCAGAAAAAGGAAAGCTTCCCAAGACTCTGGGGCTTTTCAAATACCGAAGAAGTCCCTCAGGGTGCCTTCATAAGAAACGAACATATCATCTTCAGACTAAATAATAAGGAAGAAACCCTTATGCCAGTGTACGAAATCGGCCTTAAAGGTCAACATAACCTACAAAATGGATTGGCGGCAGCATTAGCTGCCCGGGCTGCGGAAATAAAGAATGAGGCTATCCGAGAAAGCCTCAAGACGTTTACCGGAGTGGAGCACCGACTTGAAGTCGTACGCGAAGTACAAGGAGTTAAGTACATCAACGATAGTAAAGCTACTAATGTAAATGCCGTTTGGTTTGCACTCGACAGCTATAACGTTCCTTTGACCTTAATTCTCGGCGGCAGGGACAAAGGAAACGACTACTCAGAGTTGATTGATCAGATTCGTGATAAGGTACATACCGTAATCGCAATTGGAGAGTCGAAAGGCCGTGTTAAAGAACAACTTGGCGCGATAGCCCCACAGTTTGAGATGGCGGAAACCATGCGTGATGCCGTTCGGCTTGCGAAGAAAGGAGCTAAACGAGGAGAAGTAGTTCTGCTAAGCCCAGCCTGCTCCTCCTTCGATATGTTTGACAGCTACGAACACCGCGGAAAAGTATTTAAGGAAGAAGTATACAAACTATGATTAAAGGCAAAGTAACAAAGTTGCAGAGTACCAGAGTTGTAAAGTGGCTGAGTAGCTACGCTATGCCACTTTGCAACTATGATACTTTGTTACTCTGACACTAATAAATGATTTATACCTCACCACATAGCAACTTTTCAAGCGTCCTGGGCACTACCCCTGAGGATATAGATACCCGGAAACAAGGGAGTGACCGGATTCTGCTTATGGCCATCATTATGCTCATGATGTTTGGTATGCTAGCGGTATATTCATCAATTGCTTTTTTTGCAGCATCAAACGAGACTTCAGCTTTTTCTTTGGTTACTCGGCATGTTGTGAAGATGGGGATTGCTTTCTTTGTGATGTTGATCGCATCTAAAATCAACTATCACACTTTAGCCAAGTTCAGTCGGTTAGGTATGGTTGTGAGCCTCCTTCTCTTAGTGGCTGTACTCATTTTTGGAACGGAACAATTCGGAGCCAAGAGATGGCTTAATCTTGGTGGTTTTAGTTTCCAGCCCTCTACCATTGCTAGTGTGGCACTCATCTTACATGTAAGCGTACTGTTAAGTGAAAAGCAGGATTACGTAAAGGATTTCAAAAAGTCGTTCGTCCCGATTATGGTGTGGGTAACGGTTACTTGTGGACTTATTGGGGTAGAGGATTTTAGTAGTGCAGGCATTTTAATGGGAATCTGCCTGATTATGATGTTTATCGGACGGGTAAGTGTGCTCCAACTTGGAACCATGATAGCTATTGCAGCATTAGGTGGTATGTTGTTACTGAGTCAGTCGGAAAACCGTCAAAACCGGATTGATCAATACCTGCAGCAGATAAAACACATCGAGACCCAGGAGTTTCTAACAGGTAGTGGTTACCAGGCTCAGCAAGCTCATATTGCCATTGCCAAAGGCGAACTAATGGGAGTTGGCATTGGCAAGAGTGCACAACGAGACTTCCTCCCTGCTCCTTATAACGACTTCATTTTCGCAATTATAGCGGAAGAATATGGAATCATGGGCGCCATGGCACTCATTGTTCTATTTAGTCTGATTTTGATTCGAGGTGTCGTTTTCATTGCAAGGAAAGCCGAGGATACACTTGGATCCTTACTAGCTGTAGGATGTACCCTCACTATTGTACTATATGGTTTTGTGAATGCAAGTGTAGCAAGTGGATTACTTCCTGTTACCGGCTTGCCTATGCCATTTGTGAGTTATGGTGGTACAAGCATGATGTTTGCTGGGTTAATGGTGGGCATTCTGCTCAATATTTCTAAACATAACCGAGATCAGGGGGCCTTCTATTATGGCTAATCCCAAAGTCTTAATCGCAGCAGGCGGTACCGGAGGTCATGTATATCCAGCTATTGCTATCGCTGATGCCCTGAAATCGGAGAATGCATCTACCGAAGTGCTTTTTGTAGGTACCCGAAATCACATGGAATGGAAAGCGGTACCTAAAGCCGGCTATGAAATTGTGAATGTTTGGATTAGTGGATTCCATCGAAGACTAACTCTTAAGAATCTGCTTTTCCCCGTTAAACTAATTACTGCGCTTACTCAGAGCGTATCTATCCTGGCTAGATTTAAACCTCAGGTAGTGATTTCATGTGGAGGTTATGTTGCTGGGCCAGTTGGTTGGGTAGCAGGAAAACAAGGCATTCCGGTGGTTGTTCAGGAGCAGAATAGCTTCCCTGGAGTCACTAACAGGTTACTGGCTAAATTTGCTTCAAAGATATTTACCGCTTTTAAGGAGGCTGACCAATTTCTTCCCGAAGAGAAAACGGAAGTGGTCGGCAATCCAACTCGAAATACATTAACTGCTGTTGAGAAGGAAGTAGGACTGACTGCTTTTGATTTCGATAGTTCTAAACCAGTGCTGTTAATTATGGGCGGAAGCGGAGGAGCCCGAACCATTAACCAGGCCATGAAACAAAACCTGGAGCACCTTCACCATAAAGCCGGGCTTCAGATTATCTGGCAGTGTGGTTCAAGATATTTTGATGCTCTCTCCGAAGAAATTGATCTCGAAAGCTATCCAAATCTCAGGCTCACTGCATTTATTGACAATATGCCTGAGGCTTATGCCGCTTCTGATTTGGTAATCAGCAGAGCTGGTGCCAGTTCTTGCTCTGAATTTATGCTTACTGGAATGCCAAGTGTGCTTATCCCTTCACCTAATGTGGCAGGGGATCATCAAACAGAAAATGCCAAAGCAATGCGTGATGCAGGAGCTTCGGAATTAATCAAAGACAATGAGGCGGTTGATGCACTTCCCGGGCTTGTTGAACGATTGATTTCGGACCAGGAAGCACTAAAGAAAATGAACCTAGCTGCACTAAAACTGGCCAAGCCAGATGCTGCCAAACAGATCGCCAAAGAAATTTTAACCCTTGCAAGTTCCCGATTGAATTGATGGATAAACGAATCGAAACACAACCCGTTTTTGGTAGAACCAAACATATACACATGGTGGGTATTGGTGGTATTGGTATGAGCGGTATGGCAGAGATATTGATCCATCGGGGATATAAAATCTCTGGTTCAGATGGAATGCTTAGCGAGACTACTAAGCGTCTTGAAGAACTTGGAGCTACTATTTTTGAAGGGCACCATGCAGAAAATATCGAAGGTGCTGATGTGGTTGTTTATACCAGTGCAGTCAAGGCCACCGAAAATGAAGAGACTAAAGCTGCTCTCGAAAAACGCATACCTACGATTAAGCGTGCCGAAATGCTGGCCGAGCTCATGAAAATGAAGTACGGCATTGGTGTAGCAGGTACTCATGGAAAGACCACCACCACCACTATGGTTGGGTTGGTTACTCGTGAAGGTAATTACGACCCTACTATTATTGTAGGAGGTAAGGTGCACAGTTTTGACAAAACCAATGCAGTTGTTGGGAAGGGAGATGTAATCGTAGTTGAAGCGGATGAATTTGATCGAACCTTCCTTCGTCTTACTCCATCCATCGCTATCATTACCAACATAGAAGCGGAACATCTCGACATTTATAATGACCTTGAAGATGTAAAACAGGCGTTCGTGGATTACGCGAATAAAGTTCCTTTTTACGGGTCGGTAATTGTGTGCCTCGACGACCCAAATGTGCGGAGTATACTACCTCTGCTTGAACGTAGAATCGTTTCTTATGGGGTAACTCCTCAGGCACAACTTAGAGCTACTGATATCCGGCTTTCTGAGTTCACTGCAACCTTTACCGTTGTTTATAACGATGAAAAGCTTGGAGTGGTCACACTAAAAGCCCCAGGTGAGCATAATGTGAAAAATGCATTGGCTTCCATCGCCACCGGCTTGGAACTAGGAATAGATTTCAAGCTCATCAAGGCTGGTATTGAAAGCTTCCAAGGTGTATACCGCCGCTTCCAGCTGAAGTATAACAACGGAATTATGATAATTGATGACTATGCGCATCACCCAACCGAAGTGCAGGCAACACTTAACGCTGCTCGCAAGGGTTGGCCCGACCGTAGAATTGTAGCGGTATTCCAACCCCACTTGTATTCCAGAACCCAGGAGCTTTATAAAGAATTTGGCCTCTCCTTTTTTGATGCTGAAATGCTGGTAGTGACTGATGTATATCCTTCTCGTGAAAAGCCCATTGAAGGGGTATCGGGAGAACTAATTGCTGGAACGGCTGAGCAGTACGGTCACAAGAATGTGCTATATGTAGAGGATAAGAACAAAGTGTCGAATACACTGAAAGAAGTAATTCAACCCGGAGATATCATCATCACAATGGGAGCGGGAGATATTTACCGTTCTGGTGAAGACTTCGTCCAGGAAATCGAATCAGGAAATTTTAAGGTAGAATCCAATTAATTGAGTGACAATAACTCACATATCGAGACTAAGAAAAGCAATCTCCTGCCCTGGATGACCGCTATTCTTTTGATTATAGGCATCTCTGTAATTGCGGCAATGTACTGGATGAAGAATATTTCGGTTACCGGAGTGGAGGTATCCCAAACTTATTTCACGCTCCCTGAAGAAATCATCCAGGCAGCTGATGTACCTATAGGCATTAAACCGGATAGCCTTGATTTGAATCAACTCATATCCAGAGTAGAGTTATTGGATTATGTACACTCTGCTTCCCCTTATATCGAACCTAATGGAGATTTGCTTCTCTCAATCATCGAACGTTCTCCTTTGGCGTTACTTGTGGATGGAAAAGAACGTATTTATGTGGACGCTTACGGGGTTAAACTACCTATTCTGGAAGGTAAAACTCTCGACTTGCCCCTTGTATATGGATTTGATGCTTCTTCTAGCTCCGACACGCTGGAGTCGATGGAATTTGAACAGATTAGAAACTTCCTGCTTGAAGCACGAGCAAATGAATTTGGATGGGTAACCATCAGTGAAGTGGTTTACAGTGCAGACCAAGGAGTGATTGCACTAAGCCACGAAAATGGAGTCAAGCTAGTTTTCGGGGACAATGATTTCGAAACGAAGCTTAGAAACTGGAAAGCCTTTTATGTGGAGGTTGTCCGAACAAAAGGTATTCAACATATACAACAGGTTGACCTGAGGTTTAAAAACCAGGTGGTTACCCAAGAAACGTAGCAATCAAAAAAACAGCGGATTAAGAAATGTCAGAACAAGAAAACATCATGGTAGGTCTCGATATCGGGACGACAAAAATCTGTGCTATTGTTGCATCTATCGATGACCAGGAGCGCATCAATATCCTAGGTGTAGGGAAAGCTCCAAGTGAGGGCCTGAACCGGGGTGTGGTTGTAAACATCGATAAAACTGTTACAGCTATAAAAGATGCGATAGCCCAGGCTGAGCTTGCTTCCGGTATCCAGGTTAATTCTGTGAATGTGGGGATCGCTGGAGATCATATTCGCAGCATGAGAAGCAAAGGAGTAATTACTATTAACAACAAAGACAACGAAATTACCGGGCAGGATGTGGAGCGTCTTCTTGAAGATTGTCAGCGCATCATGCTACCAACTGATCAGCAAATTCTGCATGTAATCCCGCAAGAGTTTGTAGTGGATGGTCAGGATGGGATTAATGATCCTGTTGGTATGAGCGGAATGCGGATGGAAGCAGAAGTGCATATCATCACTGGTTTAGTTTCTGCCGCCAAAAATATTTACCGATGTGTTGAACGCGCCGGATACCAGGTTGCTGATATCATTCTTGAGCCACTTGCTTCTTCTTATGCGGTACTAGACCAGGAAGAAAAAGAAGCCGGGGTAGTACTTGTGGATATCGGAGGTGGAACTACAGATGTAGCCATCTTCCAGGATAATACCATCCGACATACTGCAGTAATAGCTATTGCCGGTCAAAAAGTAACAGATGATATCCGCCTTGGCTTGAGTGTATTGGATGACCAGGCAGAAACACTGAAACGAAACCATGGCGAAAGCTATGCCGACCTTATCCAGGCTGATGAAGTAATTACAGTACCTGGTATCGCAGGTCGTCCTCCAAAGGAAATTACAAAGAGTATTCTCGCTAAAATCATCCAGGCAAGGATGGAAGAGATACTTGAAATCGTAAGTATCGAAATCAAACGAAGTGGGTATTCTGAATCACTTAGCGCCGGAGCTGTAATCACTGGTGGTGGTTCATTAATCAAGAATATCACTGCACTTGGTTCAGAGATTTTAGGAATGGATGCCAAAGTAGGCATTCCATTAGGCATTACCGGTGGGTTAATACAAGAAGTAAACAGTCCCATTTACGCTACTGGCGTTGGGCTGGTTATACATGCCCTTAAAACCGGTAACAATACCAGTAAAACCATGATCCAGTCCTCGGGTAAAGCTACGAGTGTGGAACAAGTTATGGCAAAGATTGCAGATCGCATGAAAAGCTGGTTCAAAGAACTTTAACAATCATCTACAACAGAATAATCCAGTAAATAAAAACATAAAAGGAGTTATCATGGCTACTTTCTTTTTTGACGAGCAAAGCCAGGAAAACGCTAAGATTAAAGTCATCGGCGTTGGTGGCGGTGGCGGTAACGCCATTAATAATATGATTAACATGGGCCTCGACAGCGTTGAGTATATCGCGCTGAACACAGATGCCCAGGCACTAAAAAACAGCATGGCTGACCTTAAAATCCAGGTCGGTTCTGCCCTAACAAGCGGACTTGGCGCAGGGGCTCGCCCTGAAATCGGCCGCGAAGCTGTAGAAGAAAACCGGCATGAAATCGAGGAGTCGATTGAAAGTGCGGATATGGTTTTCGTAACTGCAGGGATGGGTGGTGGAACCGGAACCGGAGGTGCACCTGTAGTTGCGGGTATGGCCAAACGAAAAGGTATCCTTACGGTAGGAATTATTACTACCCCTTTCGAATGCGAAGGTAAGATCCGTAAGAAATATGCCCTTGAAGGTATCAACGAGCTAAAGAAAAACTGTGATACAGTTATAGTTATTCCAAACGAGCGGTTATTAGATATTGCTGACGAAAATACTTCGTTAATGGAGGCTTTCGCCCTAGCAAACGAAGTACTGTATAGTGCAACTCGTGGGATCAGTGACCTCATCCTTATGCCAGGTCTTATCAACCTTGATTTTGCTGATGTGCGCACTACAATGACTGATGGTGGTGCTGCAATCATGGGTTCATCAATGGCTTCAGGCTCAGATAGAGCCGAAATAGCTGCCCGTGAAGCAATAAATTCTCCGCTTCTTGATGGAGTAAGCATTCGTGGAGCCAGAAATGTACTGGTTAATATCTCAGCAGGATCTAATCTTGGTATGAGAGAAACCACTACTGCTACCAGCATTATTCAGCAAGAGGCAGGAGATAATGCAGAAATCATCTTAGGTACTGTACTTGATGAGGATTTCGGTGATGAAATAAGAGTTACAGTAATTGCTACTGGTTTTGATTTAGCGGAAGACCGAACAGCCGCTAAAGTTGCTCCTAAACAACCTATGGGAGTTGCTGCTGAGAATGCAATCAAAAATCAGGCTCAACCTAAAAAAGAAATCGCTACCCGGTTCACACGAACTACCGGTGATTTCTACAAAGGTGAAGGAAATCTAAAACGCTTAGATACCCCTTCTTACTTACGTCGTGACCTCAACGTGAGAAAAGAAGAGGAAGCTACAACTACCCAGGAAGAGACTTCTTCTGAGGAGCAGAATAACGTAGCTCCGTTCCAAAGCCGAGCGGAGCGTATTCGGAAAGACGATTCTGATCAGCCCGCATTTTTGCGAAAGATCATGGATTAATTCTCCAAGAAAACCCGGCTTTTCCCCAGGGTGCCATGGGAATGGTATCTCTAAGCCGGAACCGTTTACTGGATAAATATAGCCGTAATCCCGACTAAGTCGGGATGGCCTACAGACGGCAGGCTATAGATTGCTAACAATAAAAGAAGCCCTTTGAACGGGGCTTCTTTTTTTATGCTCCTATTAAGAGTCGTTCTGAGGCTACCGCCGAAGAATCTAATTGATTAAGAGTATCCCGGTGAAGTACGTCGGGATTTATGTTTTCCTGCATAAAATAATTTTGACCCTTTTCACAATTCTTAAATAGGGGGTAGTAATCCGTCTAGATTCTTCGCAAGTATGCTCAGAATGACCCTAAAAACAGGATTGAAATTGAGACAGAAAATGGAGTTTTTAATTTGAAATAAAATAACGAGTTGTGAAAGAATTTAATCTTCAGGTAGATACCTCCACTTCTTATATGAAAGTATTTCGTGCTATTGGCATAATAGGAGTGATCCTTTTCGCGACATCTTTCGTCCTTGAATGGACTAAAGGTGAAGACATTGACTGGATAAATACTGTAACAGGAATCATTTATTCATCCATTTTCTTGTTTTTCCCTGAAATATTGAGAAAGCAGTCTCTCACCTTTAATGAGGAAGGAATCTTGAGACATAACTACAATACTTATTGGGGAGAAAAAAACGAATTCGAGTGGGATAACATCTCAGAACTTACCCTTCGAAAGAATAAGATTGTTATCAAAAATAAGGTTGGGTCTTCAGAAAGAATTAAACTTCCTGTGTATACTAATGAACAGCTTTCAGAACTAAAAACATACCTTAAAGAGATGGCCGAAGTAAAAGAGTTCGAGCTTAAAGAGAAATAGTCAATTAAGAATGGTTCAATTAAGAATTAGGAATAGGTGTCCCAAGCCACAGCTTGAAAACAAGTTTTAAACGATCAAGAATCTCGGGCAGTTTTAGTATTTATGCAGTAACATTTCCAATTAATACGAATCATAAAATGATAGATTTTTATAATCGTGCGTATTATTTCTTTTACAAATTTAGTTATCAATTTCTTGGCAAAGATGATATGCCAGAATTTAAAGCGCTAATATTCATTAGTCTTACAAAGGGCTTTCTTATGTTGATAACTATCCTGTTTTTGGATTTAATAGAATTTAAAAATCAAGTTTGGTTTGAATCCAAAACTCCGATACAAATAGGTGTAGTTACAATTTTTTTTATGGTATTTAACGGGTTTTATTTTCTGAGAAATAATACTTACGTCTACATCGTCAAGAAAATTGAAGGAAATAACCCTGAAAAATTTAAAAAGTTAATTACCATAATAGTAATTCTTGAGTTTTTGGTATTTATAATATTAACCATATTAAATGGTCCTCACTCTCCGCTCTAAAACCTAACTTTGGCATGGATATAGACCTAGTTAATCTCGTTCCGAAGGTCTACTTAGGAACGTGGTGTAAGAAGCTCCAGCTCCAAGAAAGTATCCCAAGCTAAAGCTTGGGAACAAGTTGAAATCTACTCATCTTAAACAGAGACCATTCTTTAAATTTTTCACTACCCGCCTTCCGAAGTATCTTACGGAGGACAGGCTCGAAATGACAGGGGAAAATTGATCATTGAACCATTCTTAATTGAATACACTCCAGAGTAATCGGCCAGCCATTACAAAAGCCAATAACGCAAAGCCCCATTGCAGGTATTTTCTTTTAATTCTGTGATTTAGAAATACCCCACCAAAACCTCCTACCAAACCTCCAAAAGCCAATGGCAATGCAGTTCCTATATCGATATAGCCCAAGGTAGTACTGGATAACCCGGCAGTTTCAACATTAACCAATGCCAGTTGAACCAAACCTGAAAAGATCAAAACAACCATACCCAACTGGGAAACACTAACAGCTTTTCGAAAAGGCTGCCGATAGAGCAGGTTCATAATGGGAACCATAATACCACCCCCACCTACCCCAGCTAATGAAGCTATAAATCCACCTACTCCTCCTGTTACAAAAAACTCCTTAATCTTGAGTTCTGAAAACAATCGCTCCGATTCTTTGGATGCATCCTTTCCCCTTCTAAACATCATATAGGCCGCATAAAACAGAATCGCGCTGAAGAACACTGCAAATTGCTGCCGATCATAAAACTCAGAAGTAAGTATCCATTTACCCAGTGTGATTCCAATCACACCCATTAAGCCTAAATAAAGCCCTTCCTTCCAAAACATATTTTTCTGGATGTACTGGCGAATGGTACTACTGCCCGCCGCTACAAAGGTGCATAGGAGACCGGAAGCCACTGACCATTGAACAGGATGTTCAATACCTGCTTCATCAAACAAAAAGAAAAGCACAGGAGTAAAGATGATTCCACCGCCTACACCCATGAGCCCGGCTACCAGCCCACCTATTAAACCAACTAGTATGAGAAAAAAAACTTCCACTAAACGGTGATTTCACCTTTCAAATAAGTAACAGCCTTCCCTAAAATTTCCACTCTTTCTCCCTTATCCCGAACAGTAAGTACTCCCACTCTTTTTGAAATTTGACGTGCTTCCATTTCTGCCTTACCCAATCGATCCGACCAATAGGGAGTGAGTTTAGTATGTGCTGAACCTGTAACCGGATCTTCATCAATACCAACCTGTGGGGCAAAAAACCGGGACACAAAATCTACCTTATCTCCAGGAGCGGTAACGATAACTCCCCGTGCATTCACTTCATTTAGCATTCTGAAGTTAGGATTCAAACCAGCTACGCCTGCTTCGGAGTCGAGCACAACCATATAGTCATCAGTCTTGAAGACATTAGAATTAGGCTGTATACCTAGTGCCTGGAATAATATTGGAGGAGCTTCTACCTGAGGCATTGGATCAGAAGGAAAATCCATTTTTAGTCGGTCCCCTTCTTTTGAAACAACCAGCCTTCCGCTCCTGGTTTCAAATAAGATCTTTTCTTTTGAGTAGCCCATTTCCATGAACAAAGCATGAGCAGTAGCTAGAGTGGCGTGACCGCATAAATCAACTTCGCTTTCAGGTGTAAACCACCTTAGCCCAAAACCTTCCCCTTCGGCAACAAAAAAGGCCGTTTCTGATAAATTATTTTCTGCAGCTATGTGTTGCATTACATCATCGGGAATCCAGGAATCTAGTGGACATACGGCAGCAGGATTTCCTCCAAACAAAGAATCAGTAAAGGCATCAACCTGGTAGATGGGAATGTTCATGGCTTTTTTGATGAAGGTACCGATTTATAGTTAAAAAGAATCAAATAGTGAATAGTCATTGCGAGTGTAGCGAAGCAATCTCAATGTAATTGCCTTCTTCCAGGAGATTGCTTCGTCGATTCATTTCTAATATGATATCAAACCCAAACTCCTCGCAAAGACTTGTTAGAACTTTGAACAAAACATGATCGAAATCCAGCATAAATAGATTTATCTTTTCGGCTTAGTATTGCAAATGAAATTATATCCTCCATCCATAGTAGAAAAGCTTGGCTTTGAACAACTCCGCGAAGCCACATTGAAAGTATCTCAATCAGAGCTTGCCAGGGAGACTATTGCTCGTCTGTCTCCATCGAACCATCCCGATTTTGTAAGAACTTTGCTTTCACAGACTGGAGAAATGATTGACGTTCTGAGAGATCCGGATCCCTTCCCACTAGGAGAAGTTCCTGATATCCGGGATTACATGTCTATAGCTAAGCCACAAGGAAGTATCCTTTCTCTACACGCTTTTCCTGAAATTCTTTCGGTATGTACTACTTCCAGATTGGTCAAAAAATACTTTAAGTCTCGGATTGAGCATAAACTCAGGCTCTATGCTATTTCTGAAACCATTATTCCCCTCAAAGACCTGGAAGCTTCTATCAAGCAAAAGGTAACCGATGGTGGAGAACTAAAAGATGATGCCAGCCCGGAATTGAAGTCTATTCGAAAGCGACTGAACTCCAAGAAAAATGAGCTTCGGAGCACCGTCAATAAACTGATGAGAAATGCTACCAAAGACGGAATGACTTCCGATGAAGGGGCTACTATTCGCAATGGTAGAATGGTGATCCCTATTTTGGTGGAATACAAGCGTAAGATTCAGGGTTTTATTCATGATGTTTCCTCCACAGGGCAGACGGTATACCTCGAACCTGCTGAAGCCCTGCACTTGAATAATGAAATCCGACAATTCGAAGCAGAAGAACAACGTGAAATCGAACGCATCCTTAGGGAGCTCACCAATCACGTTCGGATAAATCGTGAATACCTTCAGCAAAATCTGGACGCTTTAGCCATGCTGGATGTGATTGCTTCAAAAGCAAAGGTCTCTCTTTCTCTGGATGCTGAAATCTCCATTACTTCAACATCTCGTCGACTTTCGATCAAACAGGGATTTAATGCAAACCTCCTTCTCAAGAATAACGGTTTGAAGAAGGATGAACGCACGGATATTATCCCATTAGACCTTCAATTGGATGAAAATGAGCGTTGCCTGATGATCACTGGCCCTAATGCAGGTGGAAAGTCGGTAGCAATGAAAACCGTGGGTATTTTTGCCCTTATGCAACAAAGCGGTTATGCCATCCCTGCCGATCCAACTTCTGAGCTTCCCATCTTTTCGGGAATATTTGTGGACTTAGGGGATGATCAATCTATCGAAAATGACCTGAGTACTTTTTCAAGCCGACTTCAATGGATGAGAGAAACGCAAAAGAACCTCACACCGGGAAGTTTGATACTGATAGACGAAGCTGCGGCCGGAACTGATCCTGAAGAGGGTGGCGCGCTCTTCCAGTCCTTTATTGAATATCTACTCCAAAAAGAGTGTACGGTATTGGTTACCACCCATCACGGCTCCCTGAAAGTTTTTGCTCATGAGCACCCTCTAGCCGTAAACGGATCGATGGAGTTTGATCAGGCTTCTTTGTCTCCTACCTATAAATTCAAAAAAGGAATTCCCGGAAGCAGTTATGCTTTCGAAATTGCAGAGCGCATGCAGCTGGATGAAGATATCTTATCGCGATCGAGGGAATTACTCGGGGAACAGAAGAATAAGATGGAATCCCTCATCTCTGAGCTGGAGGCTAAAACCCAGGATGCCGAAGAACTTAAGTCGACCTTTGAGCAGTTAAAATCTAAAGCCGAAACCGATCGAAACCGGTATTTAAATAAGCTGGACGGCCTAAACAGAGAAAAGGAGAAAATCCGCGAAAAGGCCTTGATTGAAGCCAAATCCATTATGGATAAAGCCAATCAAAAAGTTGAAAAAGCGGTTGAGCAGATCATTGAACAGAAAAAAACCAACAAAAAAGAAATTAAAGATATCCGTGAGGATATTGACCAGGAGAAGCAGAAGATTGAGAGCAAGCTGGAAGAAGTGAAAGAAAAGCGAGAAGCTACTTTCCGCAAAAGTAAGCAACCTCCAAAAGTAGGTGATTATGTCCGTTTTCTGGATGGTAATACTACTGGTCAACTCATTGAACAGAAAGGAAATAATGCAACCGTTCAAGCCGATGGATTGCGCCTTCGAACCAAATACAAAAACCTAGTAAAGGTTGAGCCTCCCAAAAAGAAGAAGGAAAAGAAAGCCAGGGCTTCTGTTTTGGTTGGAGATGCAGCTTCTTTAAAAGAAATGGTTTCCCCTCGTCTTGATCTGAGAGGAAAGCGAGCAGATGAAGCTTTAAATGAAGTCACTCATTACCTGGATAAAGCAGTGTTCAGAGGACTGAACCAGGTAGAGATCGTTCATGGCAAAGGAGATGGGATTCTTAAAGAGCAAATTCACAAATACCTAAAAGACCGAACCGAAGTAAAGCATTTTGAGTTAGCCCATGAAGATCATGGCGGTGCGGGAGTTACGGTTGTCAATTTTTAATGATCAATTGTTCAATTAAGAATTATTCAATTATCAATTAGGATGAATCCCTTCTTCAAAAGTTGGTTTAAATTTTTCAGCTGGACAATTTTAATTGCAGGTTTTGTAGCTCTTATTGGGTACTTGGATTTAAAAATCTCCGGAAAAAAACTACCAGAAGATGCTTTAAAGGACGCAACCATTGTTATACTAGCAATAGCTATTTTCGTTTATCCCTTGAATGAATTACGCTCTAAAATTATTCATAAGATTTGGGACGTTGTTGGTAGTCCCTGGGAGAATCAAGAAAAGTTTAAGCAAAGGGTTTCTAAAAAAACGCTTACTACCATACGGTTAATTTTAGTTGGTATTCTGATTCTAGTCGTGTTACTAATAATTCTGAATAGATAAACCTTAGTTTGTCATTTCGAGCGGAGCGAGAAATCTAAAAGTTAATCTTTGTTTACGATGTGTAGATTTCTCGCTCCGCTCGAAATGACAAAAAAGAAAATTGATAATTGACTAATTCTTAATTGCACACGGATTACTTAATAAGCATCATCTTTTTTGTCTGAACAAAACTTCCTGCTTGAATTCTGTACACATAGATTCCGGATGATAAACCAGAGGCATCAAATTGAACTATATGGTTTCCTCCTGATAACTCTCCATTAACCAATTGAGCTACTTCCTGGCCAAGTAAATTATAAACTGTCAACAATACCTTAGATGAGTTAGGAAGTGAAAAACTTATGTTTGTTGTCGGGTTAAAAGGATTTGGATAGTTCTGCTCAAGATTAAAGGAAGATGGTAGTTGGATAGGATCTTCTTCGTTAGGTACGCTCAATACACTGACATCGATCATATCTGCAATGGCACTATCGCTTAGGGCATAATTATAGATTTGGATGTCATCAATCGCACCTTTATAAGGTTTATTTCCTTCTGCATTGTTTCCGATATATATATCGGAATTAGTAACCTTGATCAAGCCAGGATATTTAACTTTTCTGGTATTCACTCCGTTTAGGTATAGCTTCATATTCTCCCCCTCGTATACTGCTGCTACGTGAAACCAATCTCCGGGCTGTATAGGAGTATCTCGAAAATAGATACGCCTCTCATTAAGAGTAAAAGTTACTGTCTCTAGATTAGGATCAGGTGAGTTGGCATCCCCGGTCCCATCATTTAATCCATCTCTTAGGCCAACCAAAAACCCATCGTTGAATCCATCAAAGCGAGAGATTATCGAGCTTTCTGATAATATCTCTCCTTCGCGCTCCATCTTTAACCAAAAAGTAAATGAATAGCTCTCGGATAGGGAATCTAAAATTGAATTTGAATCAGTGATCATAAGCACGTCATCTACCCCATCCAGGTATAGTGCAGAGTTAGGAGTATCGAAACGATCGGAGACAAATGATCCTCCTGTATTTGTCACAGTATGATTAAAGGAACTTGAATCAACAAAATTATCTGAGAATTCTAAAGAAAGTACTTTTTGTTGTTCCAGGCCAAATCCTCTAAAACGATTGTTGTAAAGCTCCTTTATATAGGTACTATCTACCGCGTAGTTCAACATTCTTACTTCATCTATAGCCCCAAAAAAGTTTGACCCTATTTCAATATCTGCTTCCTTGAGTTTTACCTTGGCATCAACGTTAGTGGTTTTTAGCATCTCTCCATTCACATAAAACTTCACTTCTTCTCCATCAAAAGTACTTGCTAAATGCATCCAATACCCTTCATCTATATCCAGGTCAGATATATTTACCCTTATTCCGTTCAGGTCAAGAAACATTCGATTGGTAGAAAAACCATACCAATCGAAATACCTATAACGCGATAAACCGAATTGTAACCGATCACCTGCTCCGGTTTCTTTTCTCGTAAAGATGAAGCTATCGTCTAGGCTTGAATATGTAGTCCTCAAACTGTCTAAAAGCACCCATGAGGCTATAGTAAAACCTGAAGTTAATGAATCATATCTCTCATCAAGACTTGTCAATAAAACCGAATCTTCTGAAGATTTAAAATAGACTGCATTATCCTTCACCCCGAACCGATCTTCAAATCTACTTGTATTCCTCTCTATGATTTCCCCTTCTAGTACCTGATTTGAAACGCCATCTTCATTGAATGGAAGATATAATAGTTCTTTTTGTTCTACAGCGGGATCAACATGGATAAAATCAATGAGAGAGTCTATTTGAGCTCCTGAAAGAATGAAATCATATAGCTTAACGTCATCCAGTGAACCATGAAAACCAAAATTCCTACTTGCTGAATTTCCAATATTGATCGTTTCTCCATCAAAGCTAAATTTGTATTGACTTAGAACATACCTACTTAAAATACCCTGCTCTTCTCCATTTAAATAAAACTTAAATCTATTTTGCTCCTCTTCGCTATTATCAAAAGTGATTGTCAAATTTAGCCACTCATCCTGAGGCAAAACAGGTGTGGAATACCTTATATCTTCTCCCTCTAGATATGAATACACTTTCCCGTCCTGATCGAGATATACACTAACACCTAGGCTTTTGAGGTACGGTTTAGAGTCTAAAACATAATAGTTCGGTTTTTCAAAAATGGTTGACCTCACTGGATTTAAAGACTCAATTTTTAACCATGTTGAAAATGTGAATGTTTCAAAGGGGTCTAATGATTTTGTTGAATCATCATACTCAAAAAATAAAATGTCACTTTTTCCATCAAAGGATAATGCTGCTTTATCTTCTTTGAATCGATTTTCTACAAATGTGCCTCCCTCTAGAAAAATGGGATTTGAAGGAATGCTATGATCTACTACACCCTCATCAAACGAAATATCTAATACTTTCAAAGAATCATAATTAGGAAAAGGCTCAAGTTGATTATACTCCCTAATCACATTTTCCAGACTTCCCCCTTCTCCTGCATAAATAATTAATTCATCTAATGCTCCTATGACCTTTGACGAGGTTGCACTACTTACCCCTATTCTAACATCATTAAAAAATTTATCGAAAGGAAATAAAGTATGTTCAACCTCATTTATGAATTGCCCGTTTTTATAGATTTTTATTGATTCACCCCCAAGAGCTTTTGCATCATCAACAATAAATGCCAAATGCATCCATTCAGCATCCTGAAGCTCTATATTCTGAATCACCCGTTCATTTGACCAGATATCATTAAATTTCAATTGATCATTGGAAAAGCCAATCGTAGTTGAGGGCGATTCTCCTTGCTCAATAACAATCGTTTCATCGTATGTTTTACCACCAAAAAAGTGACTTGTAAATTCATCAATCTTTAGCCAAAACATAACAGAATAGCTACTCCAGTTTCTTTCTGGAACACTCAACCAAATTGGTATTCCTCCAGAATTATTGTTCTTTATCTTAACTCTTGAATCAATTCCATTTAACAGAAACGCTTTATTTGGATTCCCAAAACGATCGTATACATATCCTTCTCCATCAGTTTGAATTATCGAATTAGAATGAAATCCAGTAAGATCTTCCACAGCACCATCAAAACTCAGATGCAATAGTTTTAAGGTGTCTTCATCATTACTAACATTCTGAAATAAGCTCTTATAGTAGTTTGCTTCATTTTCAATGAACTCTTCACTTACTACTTCATTAAACACTTTGAGTTCGTCCATCACCCCTTGAAAAGAATTGCTATATCCTACGTTAGGAACATAATTACCCATTGGAAATTTGCTACTTCCAATAGTTACGGTATCGGTTTTAGGATTGCCAATTACTACGTTCTTTTCATTTATATATTCTCCATCTATGTAATACCTTGCTTTCCCATTTTTGATAGTAAAAGCAACATGAAACCAATCACCATTATTTATTCGTTCTACAGAATCTGACCAATAACTATTTACATATACTTTACCAAGATTGTCCATCCAGAAAACATACCCTCTATCTCTGCTAACCCAGGTATTTTGTACAAAAGAATCAAACCGCTCTAAAATTACCCCAAAATTTCCAGTTGACTCTACATCATATTTGAGCCAAACCATTATTGTAAATCCAGAAGCATCAGAAATAGCACTCAACTCATCACTTAATGATGTTAGTGTAATCTCATCATCAACTCCGTCGAAATAAAACCCTTTACCATTCACCCCTTCAACAAATGTATTGCCTATTGCATCGATATTGGGATTTAAACCTGTTGAATCAACGACACTTCCATCAAAGGCCAGATGAAGTACTAAATTTTCCTCCTGTGCAAAGGAATCGGTGGCAAAGGCCATTGAGAAAAGGGATAGCATGAATAGAAAGGAGACTACTTTCATGTCATAAATAACTGATTTCAGTAATTACTTAAATCTACAATCCAAATTTATAAATGGGTATTAAGTTTTGATGAATAAGGAATCGATTAAGAATTAGTCAATTATTAATTAGGAATAGGTAATTGAATAATTCTTAATTGACAAAACTCCCCTCCTCTTCCAGCATCTCAATGGTATCTACCGCATGACGTAAATGAGGGATCACAATACTTCCTCCGACAATCAAAGCTACATTAAGCGCATCAATAATCTCGGCTTTCGTTGAGCCTGTTTTTGCACTTTGCTCCAGGTGATAGTCAATACAATCGTTACAGCGTAACACAGCAGAAGCAACCAGTCCAAGAAGTTCTTTTGTTTTGGTATCCAGGGCACCATCACGGTAAGTGTTTGTATCCATATTAAAAAAACGCTTGATGCCCAGGTGATCTAAGCCCAGCACTTTTTCATTTTGTTCAGCCCGGCGTTCACGGAATTGTTCTAGTCGGTTTTTTTCTTCACTCATAGTTGTCATTGTTAAGCCACGAAATGATTTATATAAAAGTACAATAAATTATTATGTACTGGTTATTTGTTAATGGTTATTGGTGAACTTTGCCAATAACCATTAACAAATAACTAATATCAATTTTGTGCTTTGGAGATTTTGTGGCAAATTCTGAGCCAATATGTTCCAAAAGAAGCAATCGAAACATAAGCTGGTGGTAATTGGTGATTCCCTCTCTCAGGGATTTCAAAATGGAGGTATTTACCGAACTGACATCAATTTCCCTTCTTTCATTCACAGATGCTTCGATCCTCTTCCCGTTTTCGATCAACCTAAATTCCTGGCCCAAGCAGGGATCCCGCTCAATCTTGAAGTATTGCTCCGAGGTTTGTCTGATGAATTCGGCTCTGAAATTGACTGGAGTGAGTATGGAGGCGTTGCTGCTCACACCATCAAAACCCTAAAGAGAATCAAAAAATACTGGGAGGGCGGTTTTAAAGATTTAAGTGTTGATCAACCCACCCCCTTCCATAACCAGGCTATCTGGGGATTATCCATTAATGATACCTGGATGATTAATGAGAAAAACAGCCGCGAGTTTATTGAACAAAATAAGGAAGTGTTTTCAGTCTTTGGCTTCCTTCCTGAACATGCGAAATATGTCACCTCTCGCCTGGTATTGAATCCTCAGCTAAAAGCGGAATACGAAACGGAATCCCAGCTTTCGAACGTGGAAAAACTGGCCGAGGATGGTGGTATTGAAAATCTGATCGTTTGTATTGGTCACAATAATGCCTTAGGTGCAGTTGTGAATTTAAATCTCACCTGGTCGGAGCCTGAAGACCTGGAATCATTCATGGCTTTTAGAAAGCACTCCATCTATCGCCCTGAACACTTTGAACTGGATTACAGAAAGCTGGCAGAAAGAGTTAAAAAAATTGGAGCCGAACGGGTTTTTGTACCGACTATCCCCTATCCCACAATCCCTCCTGTTTGCCGGGGAGTAAATTCTGAGTTTTCAAGTAATCATTTAGGGTATTTCGATTATTACACCCGCTTCTGGATTTGGGATGAGGACTTTGATCCCGAAAAACATCCCCACCTTACCAAGGATGAAGCTATCCAAATTGACTTTACTGTTGATGAATTCAACTCCATCATTCGGAAGGTCGCTCGTGAGTATGGCTGGCATGTAGTTCCAATGGCAAAAAACGTAGCCAGTATGGCAAGAAGACGATTAGGAGGAGAACTACTCAGAAGCTACCCCGATGATTTTATCGCTGCTTTAAAAAGAAATCCTAACACTGAGCATTTAGTAGATGAGCACAACGAAGCGCTAATATCTACTGATTTTATTCGTGTTAAAAAGGAGACCGGAAAAATCCATAAAGGAGGTGTTTTCAGCCTCGATGGCTTACACCCCACGACCATAGGTTATGGCTTAATGGCCAATGTATATCGGGAAGTAATGAGAAAGGCCGGGGTTAAATTTCAAAAGCCTATAGACTGGGATTTAATAATTCGTGAGGACTCACTGGTTACAGATCCACCTATTTTGCTGGCTGAATTAAAATTAGTACTTCGGTATTTAGCAATGGGAAGCCAGGAGAGAATTGTTAAAATGGGCAAGGGGTTGATTTCGCAGGTTATTGAATTGTTTGGCCCCAACAATAATTGACGGGCACCTTCTCTTCATCTTATCTTCATACTCAAAGGTGATTATCATCCAATTTTTAACTCTTTTTCGATCCATGAAATATTTATCGGTACTAACAATCTTCATCCCATTCATTGCCTGCTCTAATCAACCAGCAGAAACTCCTTATGACCCCTCAACAGATACCTTGAAGTATGAGCAGGAAGTCCATTTCCAGAACGTTCGCCAGCTTACTTTTGGAGCAGATAATGCAGAAGCGTACTGGGGATTCGAAGACACCAAGTTAATCTTCCAATCAAATAATCCGGCCTGGGGTGCTGATTGTGATCAGATTTATTACATGGATACTTCACCTAAAGACGCTGATTTCGAGCCTACTATGATCAGTACAGGTACGGGAAGAACTACCTGTTCATTCTTTCTGCCAGGCGATACTACTTTTGTCTATGGATCAACACACCTTGCAGATAAAGCTTGTCCTGAGGTTCCAGAGAGAGGTCCTGGCGGAGCTTATGTCTGGCCAATTTATGAGGGTTATGACATCTTTAAAGCCAATTTGAAAGGAGAAATCATTGCTAACCTTACCCCTGATTCTCCGGGTTATGATGCCGAAGCCACCTTATCTCCGGATGGAACTAAAATCGTGTTTACCTCAATGCGAACTGGAGATTTAGAACTTTTCATCATGGATACAGATGGATCTAATGTGGTTCAGATCACCGATGAATTAGGATATGACGGAGGAGCTTTCTTCTCACCAGATGGCGCCCAGTTAGTATTCAGGTCTTCCCGACCAAAAACAGACGAAGAAATTGAGAAGTATACTTCCCTCCTGGCTGAGGGGCTTGTTGAGCCGACTGATATGGAACTATATATAGTGAATGTAGATGGTACCGGCTTACGCCAAATCACCAACCTTGGAAGAGCAAACTGGGCACCTTATTTCCATCCATCTGGAGAAAAAATTCTTTTTTCATCCAATCACAAATCTGAAAGAGGATTTCCGTTTAATCTTTTTATGATAAATGTAGATGGTACAGAGCTAAAACAAGTTTCTTTCGACCCTACTTTCGACTCATTCCCCATGTTTTCGTACGATGGTAAAAAAGTAGTATTCGGTTCTAACCGTTTCAATGGAGGAGATCGATCTACTAATGTCTTTATAGCAGATTGGGTGGATTAGTAAATCCCACTGTCATTGCGAGAATTCGGGTAATTTCAACCCTTTTTATTAAGTAATCTACGAAGCAACCTCTACGTACCAGACTTTATCAAGGAGATTGCTTCAGGATTGTCTAAGGCCAATTCCTTCGCAATGACGAATTTTCGATTTTATCTTTTTGTGATACTTGGCTGAACTTTATTGATGATTATTAGCTTAGAAATAATCAAACATTATGAAGTTAACATTAGCCATACTTGTTTTTTTGGGGAGCCTTTCAGTTGCTCCTCCCAAGGTGAATAACTTTCGCCTTAAGAATCTGGATAACCGAACCACCACGTACAAAGATATAAAGGGTGATACCTATACGGTCATCGATTTTTGGGCTACCTGGTGCAAGCCCTGTATAAAGTCTATTCCCAAGCTGGTTGAAATATCGAAGGAGTTTGAAACGGAAGGCGTAAACTTTGTTGGTATTAGCATCGATAGCCCTCGAAACCAGGCCAAAGTAAAACCTTTTGTTCGCTCATTAGGGGTAGAATATGATGTCCTTCTGGATCCAAATAGTGAAGTAATGGGACGATTGGGCGTTCAGGCAGTTCCTACCTTGCTCATCATTAACCAGGATGACGAAATTATCTACTTTCATGAGGGATATAAGCCCGGTGAAGAGGTGGAGATAAGAGAAAAAATCCTAAGCCTTCTGGAAGAATGAAACTGAGTTTCTATTCCATATTTCTCTGCCTTATTGTACTGGTTTTTAGCACACCTGCAGCTGCACAAATTTACGGCACTAATACCTTTGAATTTCAATATGGGAACCTCCCTTATGAAGGCGACAGGGATTTAACTACCTCTTATAATCAACTTAACCTGTTCTACGACTCAGACAATCTCAGTTTTTTTGGGAAAGTTGAACAGTTCATTACCCCTTTTGACGACCGGAATTATCTGGATTTAACTCAAAAGCTTGTACAATACCGGGATGAAATGTTTAGAGTACGGGTAGGTAATTTTTATGAAACCATAGGCAGAGGCTTACTCCTTCGAAGTTATGACATTCCCGGATCGGTGTATGAAGATGCCTTTGAACGAACTCGATATGGGTTCTATCGTGATTTGGAAGGAATCGGCATCGATTTATACACTGATCGTTTAGAAGTAAAAGCTCTTAGAGCTGAACCTTTATTCAATTTACTCCCTCCGAATTTTGAAGCCGACTCAGCCCGTCGGCCTGATCTTGTTGAAGCGCTGGAAGCCAAGTTCTTTGTAAACGACATTGTTAGCGTAGGTGGCGCTTATATGCGATCTCACCCCAGTTTCACAAATAACTATACCGAATATGGTTCTTTTTCACTGGATTTGAACCCTCTTCCTAATCTACAGGTATTCAGTGAATATGCGTTTCAATCCGATGCATCTCTTACTGCTTTCAATGACGATGACTCGTATGCTTTGTATGCCGGAATGAATTTCTATATTGGTTCTTTTGGGGGAAGTTTTGAATACAAGAACTACAATCAGTTTAGGCTAGGACAAGGATATAATGACCCCCCGTCTCTTATAAAAGAACACACCTACCCCGTCCTTAACAGAAGTACCCATGTACTCGAAACTTCCGACGAGACTGGTATACAGGCTGAAGTGTACTATAATTTTGAAGGAGGACATTCTGTTACCGCAAACATGACCACTGCAAAAAATGATCTGTTCAGAGAATTTGACTACAGGGAATATTTCGTAGAGGGCTATTATGAAGTTGATGATTACCTCTCTCTTAAAGCCTTCTTTGATTACGCAAATGATGATTTAAAAGGAGAAGAGGATCGTATTTCTGTTGGTTTTATCACTGATAAATCCTTCGATTATGTTTGGGGCTTTGTACTAGACCTTCAGTACCAGACTTTTGACAGGCAATTTGATCCGGATAACAGCACTAACTTCTATGGATCACTCGCCTTCTCTTATTTACCCGATTTTTCTGTTGGAGTAGTATTTGAGGCATCTACTGATCCTCAATTAACAGATAACCCCAATACTTTTGATGCTGAAACGGATACAAGAACCTGGCTGGGTGGAAACCTCTCCTACAAATTCAACTCTAAGCATAGAGTAGATGTATTTGCCGGAAAGCGGCGAGGTGGTCCGGCCTGTACTTCAGGAATCTGTTACGAGATTCTGGACTTTGAGGGGGTAGAGCTCCGTTTTTCAACTCGATTTTAACTTGAATACTTAGATAATGAGACGTACTACATTATTCATTTTACTTACATCCATTTCACTCTTCACGGGATGCTTATCTTCCTCTACCGATAGTGGCGGGATAGACGAAGCCGTAGGAAGGATTGCTCCTAACTTTTCATACACTAGCTTAAACGGTCAGGAAATTAGTCTATCTGAATTCAGAGGAAAAGTAGTATATCTCTTTTTCTATGGCGCAGGATGTCCTCATTGCCGATCCAATGGACCAGTTACAGAAACGATTAATCAACAATTTTTATCCAATCCTGATTTTGTAGCTCTTGGGCTTGATACTTGGAACCTCTCTGCATCTCAGAATATCTCTTTTCGCAGTGCTACCGGGATCTCCTACCCATTACTACTTAATGCAAGACAAAGCCTGGTAGATTACTATGGCAATGCAGGAGCTTATGACCGCTCTGTCGTAATCGACTCAGAGGGCAGAATAGCCTATCAGGGATCAGGTTTTGTGAATACCGATTCTGATCGGGTTATATCAGTAATTCAGGAAGAACTTAATACTCTTAGTCAATAAGAAACCGCTATGAAAAAACTTGCTATCATACTATTCACCGTTTTTATTTTTTCATCTTTTGCTTGGGCTCAGGTTTCAGTGGGGCAGGACGCTCCTGATTTTTCACTTCTATATTTAGGGGGAGGTCAGAATGATCGTATTTCCCTGGAAGATCAGGAAGGCAAAGTAGTGTATATCTTCTTTTATGGAGCGAACTGCCCCCACTGTAGATCCAATGGCCCGGTTACCCAAACTGAAATCTTTGAAGTATTTGAAGATGATACCAATTTTGTTGCATTGGGTATCGATACCTGGAATGCAAATACCAGTTCTAATAATAGCTTTCGAAACGTAACAGGAATTACTTATCCCCTTTTGCTTAACGGAAGAGACGTCTTGGTTGATTACTATGGGAATTCGGGAGCTTATGATCGCTCAGTGGTAGTTGGTGCAGATGGGGTGCTGCGTTACAGAGGAACCGTATTTGTGAATAATGACTTTGAGGCTGTACAGGATGTACTTGAAGCTGAACTCGAAAAAGTAGCCACCAACTCAGAAGAAGAAGGATTTACTCCAAGTACTATTCAGTTAAATCAGAACTACCCTAATCCTTTTAATCCCAGTACCACAATCTCATATAGTATCGATAGTCCGGGAGAAGTTTCTTTGAAAGTGTATAACCTTCTTGGTAGAGAAGTAGCTACACTGGTAAACGGCACCCAGGCTTCTGGAAATCATTCTATTGTATGGAATGCTTCAAATGTTCCTTCAGGAGTGTATGTATATCGACTCAGTTCAGGAGAAACCCAGATTTCGAGAAGAATGATGCTCATCAAATGACCAATCTCATACAATAGGGCACAAAAAACTAAAAGAACGGTCATTGCGAGGAGTAAAAGAGACTGAAAAAAGCTTGGCTCATTACGACGAAGCAATCTCAATGTAGAAGTTTATTCAAGGAGATTGCTTCGTCGAGGCTAAACGGATCATTTCTTTTTTCTATATGCTCCTCGCAATGGCGAGGATTTTTTGATTTAAATTTATCTAGACAAATTTAAAATTTAGCCTTGACTAAATTTTAAATTAACCTGATTTTTAAGCTGATTACTAAATCAGGTTCCATGAAGAGAGTTCTCCTATTATTTATTTTTGCTTTATCAGCATATTTAATCCAGGCGCAAGACACTGGTGTGCTTAAAGGATTTGTTTATTCCGACTCAAACCCTGTAACTGATGCTACTATTGGCATTAAAGCACTTGGGATTGGTAGTTTTACTCAAACGGATGGAAGCTTCATTCTCAAAAGAATTCCTTTGGGAGAAGAGCACATACTTACCATTAGGGCTATTGGCTATCTTGAAAAACAACTCCCTGTTACGCTCTCAACTTCTGATACACTTTTCTTAACCATTGACCTGGAAGCTTCTATGCTTCAATTGGATGAGATGGTGGTTACTGGAACTATGAAAGAGATGTCTATCAAGGATTCTCCTGTAAAAGTGAACCTGATTTCGCAAAGCTTCCTCAGCAAATCCGGCACTAGTAATATTATGGATGCCATCCAATATGTAAACGGCCTTTATACTCAGGTTGATTGCGCGGTTTGTGGTACTAATAACATCCGAATTAATGGGATGGAAGGCCCTTATACTTCCGTTCTGATTGATGGAATGCCAGTAATGGGTGCGCTTGCTTCTGTGTATGGATTAAATGGGATTAACCCAGCAATTATCCGAAATCTTGAAGTGATTAAAGGCCCAAATTCTACACTTTATGGTAGCCAGGCAATGGGAGGAGTGATCAATATTATCACAGAAAACCCTGCCTCCTCTCCTCTTTTAGATTTCTCTACAACCACTTCAACCCATAGCGAACATAATTTTGACTTTTCCTTTGTCCCTGAAATTGGAAAAACTCCAACTATGTTTAGTGGAAGCGTTTATGTACAAGATCGCTTTATCGATGAAAATAGTGACGGTTTTGCTGATATAACTCAAAACGTGCGAGTGTCTTTGTTTAATAAGTGGGATATCTATCGCCCCGGAGGCAAAAAATTCTCGCTTGCCGGTAAATACTATTTCGAAGACAGAATGGGTGGGACTCAGGATTTCAGCCGTGATCTGAGAGGTAGCTCATTAGTGTATGGCGAATCTATTTATACTAATAGGCTAGAATTATTCGGCAGTTATGAATTTCCTTTTGCAAAAGAGGTATTCCGGCTAGATGCTTCATACAGCTACCATGATCAGGACAGTTACTATGGGGAATATCATTATATAGCTGACCAGCAAACTGCTTTTGCTAACCTTATTTGGGACAAACCACTGTCAACCGACCGCGGATTTGTTAGCGGATTAACTGCTCGATATGATCTTTTAAACCAGCAATTCAATGGAGTTCGGCTGGATGGAGGCTCTGAAGATGAACGTTTTGTTCCGGGAGTATTCACTCAATATGATCATCGTTTTAATGATAAAATACGTGGTCTTGTGGGAATGAGAGCTGATCATCACAAAGATCACGGACTGATTTTTTCTCCACGGTTTAATATTAAGGCTGATCCTTTTTCCCACTCGACAGTAAGATTAAATGTGGGCACTGGTTTCCGAATCGTGAACTTATTTACAGAAGAACATGAATCATTAACAGGTTCAAGGCAAGTTGAAGTAGCTGAGGCACTGGAACCAGAACGCTCTATAAATGTAGCGTTGAACTGGAACCAGATTATTGATATTGGCCCTTCCGTATTAAATGTTGATTTTGATGTGTACCATACTCGGTTCTCAAATCAGATTATTCCCGATTATGATACCCCTGGCAGAATTATCTATGCTAACCTCGATGGTCATGCAGTCTCTCAGGGAATATCTATAAGTATGGCGCATAATTTTATAGCCCCACTTACTTACACCATTGGAGTAACATTCCAGGATGTGTTTTCTGTTGAAGATGGTGTTAAAGAAGATCTCCCTTTTTCTCCGGATTTTAACTCTACATTTAGCCTTACTTATCGCTTGCCAAATCAAGGTATTAATTTTGATTATACAAGCCGGGTTGTCGGGAAAATGAGATTGCCCGAATATCCTGGCAGAGATTTAGATTCAAGGCTTTTTAGTGAACACAATCTTAAAGTCACCAAAATCTTCTCTGATCGGTTTGAAGGGTTTTTTAATGCCAAGAATATTTTCAACTATATCCAGGCAGAACCTATAATTGCTGCCGACCGACCTTTTAGTGATGATTTTGCCACCGATTATGTATATGGGCCATTACAAGGACGGCGTTTTATGATGGGTGTAAAGTTCTCATTGAATTGACACCCGAGTTTTGGATGACGACATTCTCTAAATTCTAAAAGTCATTCCCGCGAAGGCGGGAATCTAGATTCGGCTTTCGCTATTCCAGTATGTCGAAATCAAGTTGAACTGAGCCTTACTCAACGAGATAAACTTGCCTTGCTACAGCAAAACCGAGGGTTTTCTCTTCCTCCTCTAGTAAAACGCGAATAGGACCTTCAAATGGAGCTTTATCTAATACCGTTAGTTTTACACCAGGAATAACCCCTGTTTGTTCTAAATAGCGTAGTAATTCTGGGTCTTGATCTTTTACCCTCCCAATAATGTATGGGGTCTCTAATTCGGCATCACATACCGACAGCGAAGCCATCTCCGGGACCACCCCATCTTTAGATGGAATGGGATCTCCATGAGGGTCATGAGTAGGATGATCTAATAACTCCGCGATTTTATCTTCAAATTGTTCTGAAATATGATGTTCCAGCTTTTCGGCTTCTTCATGAACCTCATCCCAGGAATAACCCATGATTTCTTTCAGGTACAATTCAAGTAACCGATGATGGCGTAAGATCTCAAGAGCAATCTTTCTGCCAGCTTCGGTAAGTGTGGCACCTTTATATGATTTGTGCTCTATGAAATTCATGCCAGCCAGCCTCTTCAGCATATTTGTTACTGAGGCTGATGAAACATTGAGTGTTTCAGCAATATTCGTGGTAGTGGCTCCATCCCCTTCGGTTTCGAGCACATATATTGCTTTTAAATAATCTTCAACTGACTGGCTGAGGCTCATGGTTTTATTCTTTACCAGAATCTTCTTCCTGCTCCAAAAACTCTTCAAATTTCATTTGACCATATGCCCCTGAACCAACGTATTTAAGAAGCGGAGCATAAATAAATGGTTCAATATATCCGGGTTGAGCTCCTAAAATTTCTCCTTCGGAATTGATGAAGTAATGGGTTGGAAAGGAAGATAATCTAAGGTAACGTGCTAATTCCCTAGCAGGCATGGTTTCTCCATTATATACTACACGTTCTTCCGATTCTCCATCCAACTGAACCGGGTAATAATACTCCGATATTGATTCAAGCACGGTTGAATCAGGAAAAGATTCTCTTCTCATCTTTAAACAATAGGTACACCATTCAGCGTAACCAAATAGAAGAATACTCTTCCCGGTTTCCTTTGCCTTCTTTTGAGCCTCATCCAATGTGTACCATTCAAAACCTGAGTTAAAATCAGATTGGTCTTGCGCCGATGCCTGTTGAACAGCAAAAACTCCAAGCACAAAGCCTAGTAAATAAATTCGGGTTCGTTTCATAAAAAGTGCCCTTTTTTAAGCTCTTAATACAACGAGCGTCATGTCGTCATATTGGCGAGCATTGCCTATAAAGGTACGAACATCTTCAATAATTAATTTACGAAGTTCGGCTGCAGAGCCCGCATTCTCTCTTTTCAAAAGATTTAACAAACGGTCTTCCCCATAAAACTGCTCGCTTTCATTTTGAGCCTCGGTAATCCCGTCAGTATAAAGGATAAGTGTATCACCTTTTGCCAACTCAATAGTCTCTTCATCCATCACTTTGTTAAAAACTTCATCCTTTACCATCCCGATGGCCACCCCTTTTGGCTGCAACCATGAAACTTCTCCATTTGCCTTTTTATAAAGAAGAGGATTATGCCCAGCTCTTATATAGGTAAAGGTTCGTTTGTTAAAATCCAGCACTCCATAAATCATCGAAATGAATGTTCCTCTGGTGGCGTGCTGATTAAATAGCTTGTTTACCCGGAAAAGCATCGATTTAGGTGAGGGGAAAATGCTACATAAACTATGAATAACCCCTTTTGCAAAAGTCATATAAAAAGCCGCCTTTATTCCCTTACCACTTACATCGCCTATGGCTATGGCTGCATGGTTATCATCAATACAAATAATATCGTAATAATCACCGCCTGTTTCTTGGGCAGGGTAACAAACTGCAGCAGAGTCAAAATCAGATAAATCAGGAGTTGTATTAGGTAGAAAAGTGCGTTGTACTACTCTTGCAATGTCTAACTCTTGCTTTACTCTTTGCTCCTTTGCTAAATCCTCAATGTATTCTGGCACATACTCGGGCAGTTGATCTTGTTCATCACCTACCAATAAGAAGTATAATGCAACTACCGAAAGTACCCCAAGAGTAATAATGAAACCGTAGAAAATACCCGCATCCGGAGAACCAGAAACCAGCCAGCCGTTAGAGGTACTAAGGAAATTCAGAAAAATAAAGAAGCCAAGTGCCGTAGTCAGGAAATCAAAATTGATATAAAAGACCCCTACTAAAAAGCCGAGCGTGAAATTCAGAAAAAACTCAACCTGGTAAGGGTCCATACTTACAGGAATAGGATCTATAAATCCCAGGAGGAACCCACTTAAAAGAGGGATCGCCCATTTTTTTGAAGTCATGGCGTATACTTGATTCCCTAATATCATAAAGAATATCAGCACAACCGCTAATCCGAGTAACAGGGTTACAATAATATTAGCCATTGTAGGTAACGCATAATTACCCTCCTGAAAACCTACATTACCTCGTATATATAGCTCAGGGAAAAAGTTTAAAAAGAAGACAAAACTTCCCGCCAATACTGCTCCAATGGAAATAGACCGGGCTATTGCCCAACCAATGGGTTTATTTTTGAACATCCCTCTTCGAACCAGGTCCCAGGTGCTCAGCTTTTCCGGCCAATATTGCCTAGTAACGGAGTCACTTACGGCTGTTATCACAAAGAAACAGGTTGCTGTTAACGCTCCACCAACCCCAAAAACAAACATTTGATTTATCAATTGAGAAATCTGTTCCGTCTCAAAACCTATAGCAAACTCTTTGATATAGGCCAGAAGCATAAAAAGCGGGATAAGAAAACCAGTAATTATAGCTACAACCAAAGCAGGTCGTGTATCAACAGCTCTCGCTTTTATTCTTAGATAAAAAGACACCAAGAGCCATACTGTGAAAAATAAAGCCAGACCAAAATGTATATTCGATTTGGTACTGGAAAAGGTATTAGGCCTTTTTACCCCTTCCTCCATATCCACAGAAAAACTTTTCAGAACCCCGGCTGGAAGTATTTGAACCTCAATTTTTGGAACTACACCCATCAGCGTATCTCTGGATGTCATAAAGGCTGTTGCGTATCTGTAACTCCCATTATCATTATATAAAACAGAGTCTCTTGAAAAAGAGAACCTTCCCCAGTAAGTATTGCTTACATACTGCTCCAATGCTCTCCAAAGGAAATCATTCATAGTTTCTCCTTCATTGGCAAGACGTTTCAAAAGCCCCTCGAATGCACTTGCTTCATCTGTCCTAAAATGCTGGAAGTTCACCAACTCCGTTATAATAGAATCTTCCATTGCCTTCGTAAGCTCTCTTCCTTTGAAAAACCCAAACCGAACCATCCCCCTGTTAAACGGAGTTTGGTTTTCTATAAGCTCATCAGAAACTGTGAAACTGATAAGTTCTCCTTTTTTCGAGAGCGACATTGTAAATGCGTTCTCAATTTCTCCCTCTGTTACGGAAAACTCATCTATGGCCCAATGAAATAAAGGTAAGCGTTGTTCTTCGCTTGATTTATGAGAAGTCAGAAACTCACTACGTCCATAGGTATGTTGCAAGTGATCAATAAGATCAGATTTAGAACTTACCCTGGCTCTTTTTTTAAGGTTTACCGGTTGGTATTGAAGACTTAAAAAAATAGAATCCGCCTTTTCTATCACTTCATCGCTGGAATGGTATAATTCCAGAGTATCAAGTGGATGATGGTTCTTTAAATCATAAAAAAACCATATTGCTCCAAAGAACCCCAACATAAGAAGCAAAATGTCCCTAAAGCGCTGGTCGTAGATAGAAAACATAAAACGGATATACGGAAAACTTGTAAATGGTTTCGGGAATATGCTTAGATTCCGCCGTTTTTAAAACCACTGTTTATCCTGTTTTATGTGCCTCATAACCTTCGCTTATAAAGTACACTCAGAGTATGATTTAGTGCTTGCTGCAAATCGCGATGAATTCTATGGTAGACCTACCCGAAGAGCCCAGTTTTGGCAGGAAGAGAACCAGGAAAATATATTGGCAGGAAAGGATTTGGAAGCCGGAGGAACCTGGATGGGTGTAGAACAAACCGGTAAATGGGCTGCCCTTACAAATTACAGAGATCCATCCATAGAACGAGAAAATCCTCCAAGCCGTGGAGAACTGGTTTTAAATTATCTTGCTGAGCATCGTCTTCCGGAAAACTATCTCCGGCATATCTCACCAGGGTCATCACGATATCAAGGATTTAATCTTCTTGTAGGTGATGCAGAAGGTATTTTTCATTTTTCGAACATAAATCAAGAGAGTACGCGCATTAAACCGGGATTTCATGGTTTAAGTAATGCCCTTATGGATACTCCCTGGCCAAAATTAGAACAGGCCAAAAACGATCTTGCAAAAGCTGTTTCTCATGATGACATCGATTATGAGCAATTATTCTCACTATTAAAGAATGATCATAGAGCGCCTGATGAAGAGCTCCCGGATACAGGCATTCCTAAAGAATGGGAACGAGCTGTCTCTTCTGTATTCATCAAAACCGAACAATATGGCACCCGCTCTTCCACTCTGCTCTTAATTGATAAGAAAGGCCAGGCCGAGTTCATAGAACGCAGATACGATTTCACTACTTCTGAAGTTATTGAAGAGAACACTTTTAAACTGGTTTTTGGTTAGAAAACGGCGTTTATTCAATCCGCTTTACTATTAATATGATCCTATTTCATGACGTACAAATACGCTAGACCAACTCTTCTACAGGCATTTATCCCTATTATCTTTCTTATTATTGCTCTTTTTGTGAATGTTCGCATTTATGGGGATGCCTCCCTGGATGGATCAAACCAAATAATCCTTATGCTGGCTGCAGCTGTAGCCAGTTTAGTAGCATTGAGACTTGGCTTCGATTGGACTGAAATTCGTACCGGGATTGTAAAGAGTATTAGCTCTGCCATGGCATCCATCATTATCCTATTGCTTATTGGATCATTAGCAGGTACCTGGTTATTGAGTGGAATTGTGCCAGCCATGATATATTACGGCCTTGAAATTCTGAATCCTACCATTTTCCTTTTTGCAGCCTGCGTGGTGTGTGCGGTTGTTTCAGTAGCAACTGGTTCCTCCTGGACCACCTCAGCTACCGTTGGTATAGCCCTAATAGGAATTGGCACAGCATTGGGATTGAATCCGGGGATGGTAGCCGGAGCTATTATTTCAGGAGCATATTTTGGAGATAAAATGTCTCCCCTCTCCGATACTACTAACCTTGCGCCAGCCATGGCAGGAACGGATTTATTTACACATATCCGCTACATGGCTTATACCACAGTGCCATCAATAAGTATCGCACTAGTCCTGTTTATCATTTTAGGCTTTACGCAAACTGGAGGAACGGGAGGAGTTGATGTTCAGGAAATTCAGGATGCTATTGCCAGCCAGTTTAACATCAATGGATGGTTGTTCCTGGTCCCCATTGCTGTAATAGCCTTGATCGTCAAAAGAGTACCTGCAATACCAGCTATTTTAGCCGGAGCTCTTTTAGGGGCTATCTTCGCATTAATCTTCCAACCAGATGTGGTTCATTCGGTTTCAGGATATGAAGCCAGAGGTTTTGAGTCGATGTATGTGGGCGTGTTGCTTTCTCTATATGGAGATATCGCCATTGTTACTGGAAATGCCATTGTTGATGATCTGTTGAGCTCAGGAGGAATGTATGGAATGCTTGGAACCGTCTGGCTGATCTTATCTGCTATGATTTTTGGCGGTGTTATGGAGAAGAGCGGAATGCTAAAGCGTATAGCCGAAGCCGTTATTTCTGCCGTTAATTCTACAGGCTCTCTCATTGCCTCTACAGTTGGAACATGTGTGTTCTTCAATATCACGGCATCTGATCAATATCTTGCAATCGTAGTTCCGGGAAGAATGTACACTGACACTTACAAGGAAAAAGGCCTTGCCCCTGAAAACCTAAGCCGTACCCTGGAAGATTCAGGTACTGTGACTTCTGTACTTATCCCCTGGAATACCTGTGGAGCTTATCATGCAGGAGTGCTTGGCGTTGGAACACTTGCATATCTTCCTTTTGCCTTCTTCAACATCATCAGTCCATTTATGACAATGTTCTATGCCTATGCAGGGCTTAAGATCCGCAAACTTGCAGACGCTAAAGGTGAAGAAGTAGTATTAGACGATCAGAAAAACCCTTGATAATTGATTTGAACAGAATTCATTGAGTTCAATGTTCAATGTTCAATGTTCAACTAAGCTAATTTAAGCAAAGCAGTTTCAATCCTTGATAACACTTCTTCTTTTGTAAGAAGTTCAAAAGACTCAAATAAATCCGGGCCAAAGCCTTGTCCGGTTACAGCAATTCGAAGTGGCATCATCAATTTTCCGAAACCGACTTCATGTTCTGCAATTACTTCTTCAAGTAAGGATTTTATTTTGGCCGCTTTGAACTCGTCACCCGATAAAGCTTCTACCTTTGACTGGTAGGTTTTAACCAGACCTGCACTGTCGTCTTTCCATTTCTTGAGGGCATTCTCATCATATTCGGCAGGAGCTTCAAAGAAAAATGAACCCATGGCTACAAATTCATCTACTTTAGAAACACGTTCGTGCAGCAACCCAACTACTTTGGAAAGATATCCTTCGTCTTTGGTATCAAAACCTTGTTCCTCAGCCAAAGCTTTTACTCTTGGAAGTAATGCCTCAATCGACGTTTCTCTGATGTAGTGCTCATTATACCACATCAGTTTTTTGTGATTGAATACAGCCCCACTTTTACTCACACGGTCGAGGGTAAACAGTTCACATAATTCAGTAAGTGAGTGTACTTCTGAATCATCTCCCGGACTCCAACCCAAATAGGCTAGGAAGTTCACCAGTGCTTCTGGCTCATAATTCCCGGAAATGTAATCTTTAGTATTAATCGGAATTCCTTCGCTTTCCGCTTTTCTTTTTGAAAGCTTTCCTCCACTGGGACTCATAATCAGCGGGAGATGTGCCATAGTTGGAGGCTCCCAGCCAAAAGCCTGGTATAAAAGCATATGCTTGGGCGCCGAGCTCAGCCACTCTTCTCCGCGAATTACATGGGTAATCCCCATAGTATGATCATCTACAACATTGGCAATGTGATAGGTAGGCATCCCATCTGATTTCATCAATACCTGGTCATCTAGCCCAGCTGTTTCAAAGGAAACTATACCTCGAATCAAATCTTCGAATTTAACCGTTTCTCTTCGAGGTACCTTCAAACGAATTACATGCTCATCCCCATTTGCCAGCCTCTTTTCCACTTCATCCTGAGGAAGTGTTAAACTGTTTTTCATGGACTGACGAGTAATAGAATCATAGCTTGGAGAAGGATTCCCTGATTTCTTCAAGCGCTCCCGCATTTCTTCGATTTCTGCCTGGGTATCAAAGGCGTAATAAGCGTGTCCGTTTTCTACTAATTCTTTAGCGTACGTATGGTACAATTCCTTTCGCTCACTCTGACGATATGGACCAAATCCTCCTGGTTTGTGCGGGCCTTCATCAATGGTCATTCCCGCCCATTCCAATGATTGAATGATGTCTTCTTCTGCCCCTTCTACAAATCTTGCCTGATCGGTATCCTCTATTCTTAATACAAAAGTTCCTGCATGATGCCGGGCAAACAGGTAATTATATAATGCGGTTCTCAATCCACCGATATGTAAAAATCCGGTTGGTGATGGTGCGAAACGTACTCTAACGCTCATTTAAAAATCTACTTCTTGGTTAATTCTAAAAGGCTTCAAAGGTACGAAAAACCCACCCCTAAATCCCCTCCCAAGAGGGGACTTTTTTCTTACCTTCTCGCAGATTCAGAATTCTTAATTGAATAATTGACCAATTGAAACTCGCTTTAATAACTCCTCAATTCGCACCGAACCTGTATGATCTGGCTTCTATGCTTAAATCTGAGCAGGTAATTTGGCTGGATATCGAGCCCTGGTCAAGAAAAGGCAGAACTCATCGTGCGGAACTTAGGAATGCCGATGGAACTCAATGGATTAACATCCCCATTCTTAGCGAGGACAAGAAAAAGCCCATTCGGGAAGTTCGTATTGATCATTCGGAGCCCTGGCTGGAAGCCTTCTGGAATGGAATCCTTCACAATTACCAGCATGCCACCTGGTTTGATTTCTTTGAAGACGAACTCTTTTCAGATATTCAATACGCTAGGGAGTGCCAATTCCTTTTTGAATTCAACGCTTACTTCTTTCAGCGGTTATGCGCTTACCTGGAATTAGATATCAATATCTCCCACGCCAGTGAGCTATCTAAGTATGATTCTAACCCCGAGCAAGCTGCAGCAAATCTTGGAGCTAATGAATTCTATATCGAGCACCAATCCAAAAACTATCTGTGGCAGAGCGACAAAGCTCTTGTTGCTTTGCAAAGACATCCCAATTACCGTCAGGCTCATCCCGGTTTTATTGAAGGTTGCTCTATCCTCGATTTGCTATTAAATGAGGGAAAAGAGAGCTATAAGGTGCTCTCAGCCCTTTTTTCCTAAGGCATCATTTCCTATCATCAGTGATGGAAGAAAACACGGACAACACCAACTGGAACCGGACTTACTGGATCGTATTCATCTGGGGAATAGTGTGTGTAATTCTTTTCTGGATATTCACCGCAATCTTCAACCAGCCCTAGTTTATGCATTGGATTGATTGGGCGGTGTTGTTCGCCTTTTTAGCTTACACTATTTGGGACGGTACCCGGAAAGGAAAAGACGCTGAAAATATCGAAGGCTACTTACTTGCGGGAAGAGGTATGCCCTGGTGGGCCGCCGGACTTTCCATTATGGCTACCCAGGCTTCTGCCATCACTTTCATTGGAACAACAGGAATAGCCTATGTAGAAGACATGCGCTTTGTGATGGTGTACCTGGCCATTCCTTTTTCAATGATCATCATCTGTATGTTCCTGGTACCCTTTTTTGCCAAAAAGAAAGCTTTTACTGCTTATGAGGTACTGGAAGAACGTTTTGGATTAAAAACACGTCTCACTACCAGCGGACTCTTCCTTATTTCCCGCGGATTGGCCTTAGGTACTGTAATCGCCGCACCTTCTTACGTATTAGCCCTTTTGCTTGGATTACCACTGTGGATCACCATTCTTATAATTGGAGTAATTGCCACCGGCTATACCATGATTGGCGGAATGGCTGGCGTGATATCCACCGATGTGAAGCAGATGGCAGTCATGATGTTCGGCCTCATCTTCTGTTTTGGGATGATTCTATATCACTTCCCGGAAGACGTTTCTTTTGGAGATGCACTCTATCTGGCTGGTTCTTTGGATAAACTCACAGCACTTGACCTAAGCTTTGACTTGAGCGAGAAATACAATGTGTGGAGTGGGGTTATTGCCGCGTTATTCCTGATGCTTTCTTATTTCGGAACCGATCAGACTCAGGTACAACGCTACCTAACTACTCCTTCGGTTAAAGCAGCCCGTAATTCTTTGTTAATGTCGGCTTATGCGAAAGTACCTATGCAGTTCTTCATCCTGTTGCTTGGGGTGATGCTCTATATCTTCTTCATTTTTAACGACGCCCCTATTTCTTTCCGCGCTTCTGACCCGGTCGCCCAGACTGAAGAGCAGTTGAATCGGGAAGAAATCATCATGCATGAATACCAAAAAGCTGAAGGTAACCGAAGAGCCCTGGCACTTAGAGCCGCCGAGACTCGAGACTACGCCCTTCAGCAAGCCTTTATTGATGCTGACAACGATCTAAATAAAGCACGTCAGGCCGAACTCGATTTACAAGCCGAGATTTTAGATGCTGATGTCAACGATACCAATTACATCTTCCCCTATTTCATCCTGAATTATATTCCCATTGGCTTAATAGGACTCATTATAGCCGGAATCTTCGCGGCAGCCATGAGTTCCATCGATTCTCAGTTGAATGCCCTGAGTGCCGTCTCTATTGTAGACTGGTACCAGCGGCTGGATAACAACAAGCATGGGGACAAGCATTACCTCAAATATTCTCGCTGGACTACCTTAGGTTGGGGAGTATTTGCCACCCTTTCTGCCCTCGCTCTGGGTGAGACTCGTTCTATCATTGAGCTGGTTAACCAGATCGGTAGTTATTTTTATGGCTCCATTCTTGGGGTATTCATCCTCTTACTCTGGGCTAAGAAAGCTAATGGAAATGGAGCCCTTGCTGGTCTGGCTGCAGGAATGCTTTCTGTATTTACTTTCGATCGCCTCTTCTATTCTGAAGCCCTGGCTGATTACTCCTTTTTCTTTCCGTGGGCCCAAACCCCTGAAGGCTATACCAAAGCCATTGAGTTCTTATGGTTAAACCCACTCGGCGCTTTTGTGGTAGTGATTGTTGGTTTAGGGGTTAGTATGGCTTTTCCGAAGAAAAATTAATCTCTAATGGAAAAGAAAGCCCAATTCTATGAGACCAAAGAAGCTCTTGAATCAATAGCACATAGATTAGAGATTAGTCATCATGAAGATATGCAAGACTGGGCATATGAGGTTGCTGATCCAAAATTGATACATAAATATCACTGCATTTATGATAGCTTAATTACCAAGGAAGAAAAGTTTGTCATGATGCAGATTATGATGCAAGCTACTAATGACCTTATTGAAGATAAATGTGACAATGATGGATGGATAGAATTAGAAAAAAGATTAATCTGGGACTATGAAATCCACAAATTCTTGATTAATTATTGGTCTTGTTTGGATTCAGAAAGCTCTAGCCATTGGTGGGGTATCACTCCACTTATACGAAATCTTTTTTCTAAACAGATAAAAAGAAAGAAAATCCTATTTATTTGCACTGTTAATCGAATGAGAAGCGCTACTGCACATGAGATTTATAAAAATGACTTAAGGTTTGCAGTTAAATCTGCGGGCACTGATGTTAGTGCTAATACTCCTATAACTATCGAATTACTTAATTGGGCGGATACAATAATAGTTATGGAAAAGCACCACAGAAACTATATAAGGAAATTAGATCCTGATACATACCAGAATAAGAAAATTGTATGCCTATATATCCCTGATGAATATGACTATATGCAGACTGAGCTAATAATTATTTTAAGACAAAAAGTTGAAAGTTTTCTTAAAAGAGGGTTGGTATAAGCTTTTGTATAGATTAGATATATGTCCGTAAAAACTAATCTCAACTCCCTCCTCAAAAACCTCTCCCCAAAACTCAATGAGGGAGAATATGTCTTTGTCTTGGTGACCGGTTTAGAAGGCATTAATCGAGATGATATCATTGCTCAAATCAAAGAAGAAGAAGGAACTACTCTCATCCTAAATAAAGAAAAAGCGAATGAACTAGGGTTTTCCTATGAGTTCGTGGCGGCCTGGATTACCCTCACCGTTCATTCTTCTTTGGAAGCAGTTGGCTTAACCGCCGCATTTTCTACCGAATTGGCTAAGCATGATATCAGCTGTAATGTGGTAGCAGGCTATTATCATGATCATCTTTTCGTGAATACAAAAGACGCCCAAAAAGCCATGGATGTATTACATTCCCTAACACAGCAATAAACCAATAGGTATTATGGCAGGCCTGGCAACACAGGAAACCAACAAAAGCGTTTCTGATTTTATCGACAGTATTGAAAGTGCGTCTAAAAGGGAGGACAGCAAAACCCTGATCAAAATGATACAGGAAATCACTGGCCATGAGCCCAAAATCTGGGGTGATCATTTTATCATTGGCTTCGGGAAATACACTTACACTCGGAAAGGTGGGAAAGAAGAGTTCGAATGGTTTAATGTTGGATTCGCTCCACGAAAGACAAAAATGACTGTATATCTCACCTTCGATATCAATGAACAGGAAGAACTAACCAGCAAATTGGGTAAGTGTAAATGGGGCAAGGGGTGCCTGTACATCAACAAACTTGCCGATATTGATTTGGATGTGCTGGCTCAGTTAATTGAAAAGAGTAAAGATGCTCGCTGGCATTAAAAAAATAAAACTTGGAAATATGACGAACGGTCATTATAATTGATCCGTGAGACGAAAAATATTTAAAGAAGACATTATTAATGCTGGCCGCGACCTGATGTTTGTGAACGGGTACAATGCTACCGGTATCAAAGACATAACCAATAAGGTGGGTATACCTAAAGGTTCTTTCTACAATCATTTCTCAAGTAAAGAAGAATTTGGGCTGGAAGTATTAAGAAACTATATGTCTAACGGACTTAATATCCACAAAAACCATTTACTAAATACAAGTAAGTCACCTACTCAAAGGATTAGAGATTTTTACGAGGGAAATATCCAGGAATACAAAAAAGTCCTGGAATTTAAGATGGGGTGTATGATGGGGAACTTCTCTACGGAAATGGCTGATGTAAATGAGTCATTTCGAATATTGTTAGATCAGGGCTTTGATGAACAGGAGCAGGTAATCATTGAATGTCTTAAAGAAGCCCAGTCACAAAGCGAAATTGACGAACAAACAGATGTAGAACTTCTTGGAAGTTCTATCATTAATGGCTGGCATGGTGCGCTAGTTCGGATGAAAGCTTCTGCTACTGCAAAGCCACTTGAGGATTTCAAAAAGTACTTTTTAGCAAACCTATAATTTTTTTAAACAAAATATGACGAATGGTCATCTTAATAACACATAACTAAACAGCAATGGAAAAAATAAATAAACCGAAGCAGCTGCGAGCGATCTTCATCTTAAATGCGTTGATGATTGCCCTCCCTTTTCTCTTTTACCTGGTTTTTACTACACAGGATATAATTATAGGTACACTTGATCCAATTTGGATGGTCTATACAGGTATCGGGTACATCATCAGCTTTGCAATGCTTGTCGCTACAATCTTAAATAGAAAAATCATTCTGATGAGATTGGTCTTTGCGTTGAACATCCTCATATCTATCCCAGTTGGGGCATATATAGGAATCCTTGTGGCTGTGATTTCTTTTGCTCTTTCCTATCACAAAAATGTGAAAGCCTTTTTTGGTTCAACTATTACTTCTAACTCTTAAGCTGATTAAGATGGATAGTAATATTTCTGACAAGAATATATTGATCACTGGCGCTAATGGAGCGATGGCAAGAGAAACCATCAAGCAATTAATTGCTAATGGCGCAACGTCAATAGTAATGGCTTGTCGGTCTAAGGCCAAAGGGTTGATAGCCAAGAAAGAGATTGAGGATGAGTTAGGAGTAGGCAACAAAGTAAATCTTCGAGTGATAGGTGGGTTTGATATGAATGACCCAAAAAAGATTCGAAGTGCAATATATTCGCTGCCAAACAACCTTTCTTTTGATATAGTCTTTCTCGCAGCAGGTTTCGCTGTGTTTTCAGATGATTACCAGGCTGTAGAATGGGATGGCAAAAGAATTGAAAAGAATATCTTTCAAAACCTGATGGGCAGTCATGTTACCCTAAAACTTATTAAAGAAAACAATCTGCTTAAGCCTAATGCGAGGGTAGTTATTGCAGGTGGTGAAGGTGCTCGAGGGTTAAAAGGGTTAATAGAAAAGCCCGAATTCTCTACTCCTGAAGAACTAAGAGACTATGTCTTTTTGAAGCAAACGCCACCCTATAATCCAATGAATGCTATTGGTGTTTCAAAATTTTGCGGAGCTTTATGGACGAAGAAAATGGCTGAGGTATTCAAAGATGAGCATGAAACTATCTGGTTTTCTCCAGGGCTTACTTCTGGCTCTGATGGGCTCAAAACCTTACCTCCTTTTAAGAGATGGTTCATGAATAATGTCCTTTTTACTTTTATGGCTTTAGCAGGAAAATCTCAAACACCACAAAAAGGGGGACAAAAGTTTGCAGAATGTCTAATAGGAAAAATTGGTAACAATGGAAACTTAATTGGAGCACCAGAAGGAAAATCAATAGGTAAGTTTACCGAACAAACATCTATGAATTCTGCTTTGAGCAACCAAGCCCTGATTGATGAATTTTGGAAAATCTTAGAAGAGCTTTTTGAGACTTAGTCTATTGTGAGGTTATACTTTCCGAGAGTAGTGAATATTCCCATTTAGCCCCCTTCCCATTCTTTTACATTCCTTAAGGAAACCTTTCTCTTCGCCAAGCGTGTATCTGTAAGTCGCTTAAATAGTTATAGGTACAAAATTCAGAAATTAACGCAATGAAAATCAAATTCGGAGTACTCCTCATCGTTAGCTTCTGTGCACAACAATTGGTAACTGCACAGGAACAAACCGAAATTCAACAAAAGAGCTATTACACTCAAAAAATTGCGGGCGAGGCTCCCCGAATTGATGGTTTTGTCGATGAAGACAGCTGGAATATGGTAGAATGGTCGGGTGACTTTACACAAATCAGTCCGGATCATGGAGCCGAGCCATCTCAACCCACGGCAATTAAAATTTTGTATGATGACAATTACCTCTATGTAGCGATCCGGGCTTTTGACGATGAACCGGATAAAATCGTTAAACGCCTTTCACGTAGAGATGGATTTGAAGGCGACTGGGTAGAGATTAATATTGATAGCTATAACGACAAACGAACCGCCTTTTCATTTACCGCAACAGTTGCCGGTGTAAAAGGAGATGAAGCCATTAGTAATGATGGTAATAACTGGGATTCTTCCTGGGATCCACTCTGGGATTTTGAAACCAGCATTGATAATGAAGGCTGGATTGCAGAAATGAGAATTCCGTTTACTCAACTTCGCTTCGATGCAAATGAAAATCAGGAGTGGGGAATGCAATTCACCCGCAGGTTTTTCAGAAATCAAGAGCGGTCTACCTGGCAGTACTTCTCACAAGAAGACGCCGGATGGGTAAGTAATTTTGGAAAACTACACGGTATCCGGGGAATTAAGCCAAAACGGCAAATTGAAATCGCGCCATACACGGTTGCAAAAGCAGAACGTTATGAAGCTGAAGCAGGAAACCCTTTCCGAGATGGAAGTGACGAATCTTTAAGTCTTGGATTAGATGGTAAAATCGGTATTACTAACGACTTCACTGTAGACTTCACGATCAACCCGGATTTTGGACAGGTTGAAGCCGATCCTTCTGAAGTAAATCTTACCGCATTTGAGTCTTTTTTCCAGGAACGACGACCATTTTTTATTGAAGGTAGAAACATCACAAGTTTCCAAATTACCGGTGGAGGTAATCCTTACTCATCCGACAATTTATTCTACTCTCGTCGAATTGGCAGAAGCCCGCAAAATTTCCCGGATGTTGATAGTGATTTAAACGAATATGCAGATGTGCCACAAAACACGACCATTTTAGGTGCTGTAAAGCTTACTGGCAAAACCCAAAACGGCCTATCCATTGGAATCGTGGAAAGCCTGACTTCTGCTGAATACTCAGATGTAAGTCGGAATGGAATTTCTAGTGAAGAAATCGTTGAACCACTTACGAATTATTTCCTGGCTAGTGTACAGCAGGAAACGAATGAGAGTAATACTGTTTTTGGTGGAATGTTCACCGCCACAAACCGGGACATTAATGATGCCTCCCTCGAAAATCTAAATACCAGTGCTTATACAGGAGGATTAAATTTTGAACACTATTGGAATGACAGAACGTATTACGTTCGTGCAAATATGATCGCCAGCCATATCACAGGAAGTCAAGAAGCAATCCTAAGTCAGCAGGAATCGTCCCGAAGGTTCTTCCAACGACCTGACAATGATTATACCACCTATGACCCAACCAGAACTTCTCTGACCGGAACTGGTGGAAATATCGAAGTTGGAAAGCAAGCTAGCAGCGGATGGCGATACTTGGGGTGGCTAACCTGGCGCTCTCCCGAGCTGGAACTAAATGATTTAGGTTTCTTGAGACGCGGTGATTCCATTTTCCAGGTACTTTGGGCCGGCTACCGTTTCGCTAATCCGATAGGAATTTTCAGAAACGCGAATTTGAATTTCAATCAATGGACAGGCTGGGACTTTGGTGGCACCAATAGCTTCAAAGGTGGGAATTTTAATATCAATGGTCAGCTTAAAAATTACTGGTTTGTAAGTGGTGGCATGGATATAGAAGGAGAAGAAGTATCAAATACTTTCTTAAGAGGTGGTCCATCTATGCAGGTACCTGGTGGATATAGCTACTATTTTAATGTAAATACTGATAGTAGAAAGCAGCTTTCATTTGGAACTAATCATAGTCAATTCTTTGGATTTGATAATTCTGCCAATCGAAAGAATTTTGGTTTCTCTGTCAGATACATTCCTACTGACGCCTTTAGAATTTTTGTCCGCCCAAGCCTTAATATTTTTGACGGGGAACTTCAGTATATGACCACAACAAGTGACCTCATTGGTGACGATGCATATATATTTGGCGACATTGATCAAGTAACTACGAGCATTACCATGCGACTGGATTATGTAGTCTCTCCGGATTTTACTATTCAATATTATGGATCACCCTTTATTAGTGCGGTAGATTATTCTGACCCTAAAGTCGTCACTAATCCTCGTGCCGATAATTTTGAAGATCGATTTAGCAGGGATGTTTCGTTTTCATCCGAAGATTACGTAAATGACTACGACTTCAACTTTCGTCAATTCAGATCTAATTTAGTACTAAGATGGGAATATCGCCCAGGATCGCTGGTATTCCTGGTTTGGACACAAGGCCGAACCGACTTTGATGATTCAACCGGAGGCTTTAACTATGGCTCAGGTTTTGATGAGCTATTTTCAGTAAAACCTGAAAATGTGTTTCTGATTAAGTTCTCTTACCTGCTTGGAATGTAATTATTGATCACTCTTTGACACCTTTTTGTGCATCTACGCTAATCAATAATTCACAGTGGAAAGGTTAAAATTCATTCCCGTTGTAAAGCTGGTTTTAACAGGTTCACCATCTTTTATGGCAGAAGTATATGAAGCTTTCATATAGGCCTGTACTGCTTGTCTGTTTAGACAATAACCTGGTCCATTTATAACTTTGATTTCCTGTACTGCATCATATTTTGATATAGTTATTTCCATAGTAACTCTCCCGGAAACACCTGCTCTTCTAGCAGGCTCAGGAAAGGTGATTCCTGAATTAATATTTGGTACTACTTCAAATGGAACATCAAAATCGGTTACAACCTCAGAGGTATCTACAATTTCTTCATTGAAGTAATAATCCGGAAGCTTATAGCAAGGATCTTGTGAAGGGTCCGGAATTGGAGCGCACATCAACATTAGCATTAATAAAGGAAGCAGTGTAAAATAGACCTTATTCATTTCAGACTATAAACTAATGAGCAAACGTACTTTCAATTTGAATTTTCTAACTCTTTACCTTCCATTAAATCAAAAAACACTATTAGTGATACAAGAGAAATTACTCCTATCTCAATCACAGAGAAGCTTAACATTTCAAAATCAAAATATAGAGGATCCATTAATATCGAATCTAAGCCCATTGATCTAGAATAATTAATTATCAGAACTGAAAGCGAAAAAAAGATCAGGAAAGAGAACAAGCAAAAAGGTTTTGTTTTGTAAAACAAACCTGATGATAGATTTGCTATGGTAATAAAAAGAAAGGTGTAAAAAATAAATCTACTTCGAACAAAAACTACTTCAAAAAAATCTAGAACTAAACTTGGTTTAAATGCGATAAGAAGAATGATAACTAAATGAGCAAGCATTAAAAGTATTATCAATACTCTTATAAAGATATCTCCCAGCAGAAATCTACTATTAATACTCGAAAGGAACTTCATAGATAATATCTGAAGGTAAAATCATATACATTTTCTTTTCGCCAAGTGCAAAATTATGGAAAAAACCTGGCACCCTATACGACTGTAAATATTCTCCGCTTTCTTCGTCGTATACATCTAAAAATAATTTCCACTCTTCTACATACTTTTCACCATTCCAAACTCCTTTATCATAGGTGGCAACAAATACTTTTCCGTTATATACATCGATACCAGTATTATTTATCCTTTCTTCTTTTGGTGCTGTTATCCTAGTTGAACCAGATTCTATTTTTAGTTCAGGTTTATCTTGGGCATCAGGAAGGTGAATTGTTTGAATGCGATTAGCTTCAGTACCTGAGAATTTATAAAGCTTACTATAATAGAATGGTAAGTAATAAAAATCGTTTGTTTTACCACCAGTAATTTGACCATCATAAAGAATAGAACTTTTAGCCTCTAACTCAGGAAATTGTCCAAATCTCTTTTCCAGGCCATTTTCGATATTTATTTTGCTAAATAGTAACTCATCTCCCAAGCTTAAATAAAAAATACTTTCATCGTTTGAGAAAATTCTTAATGGATGAATTTTAGAATTTAGTTCATCCACTAAGTTACCATTAAGATCAAACTTAAGAATTTTGAATTGCCTTGAATCTACGACCCAAATAAAATTGGAGTCCACAAAAAAATCAGTGATCAAGAGTGCTTCTCCAGGCCCCCTACCTTTACCGTTTCCGATTATTGATATCAGGTTCCATTCCTGATCAAACCTGTAAATTCTCATATCAGAAAAATCAAGGATATAAATATACCCTTCCTTAAAAAGAATCTGTTCAGGACGGTATAGAGAATCTGGTAAAGAAACTTCCTTTCTACTACCTACATCAAGTGTATCAATTCTTCTCTCTAAACTTTGAGAGTCAAAAGCCTCTTTTTCAAATAAATATGATTTGGTATGAAATACATAAATGAAAAGAAAAACTATAAGAGAAACTGATACAATAGTAACAAATAATCTCATATATAAAGGCTAAAAACACCCGGACGTACACTCCATAGGTGTACCACCTCCAGACATACATAGCTCAGTACCTATTTCATCATCACACCAAGCATATGAACAAGCTTTGGTTCCTTCTTCTCCACATATCGTTGTACATACGCCATTGTCATGACAACTTTCCCGAGCTTCGATTTCGTTATTGGGAAGTAAAAAGACTTGAATTAAAATATAGATTAAAGAGAGTCTGAATAGATATTTCATAATTTTCCTTTTTTTGACCTGACCACAATCATCATATCCATAAATATCTATAGATGCAATACTTATATATAGGTATTTTATAAGAAATGGCATTGTTCGAAAAGGCTCATGATTCTATATCTGAAGATTCTACTTTCTCATCCCCTCCAAACTTAGAACCTACTGGCGGGCGATATTTTTGAAATGGAATTTTTAGCAGGTTTACTACATCGTCATGTTCTTTAGGGTCCATGTGGGTATCGATTCCATAAATCAACTCTTTAGTATCATCCACCTCTGCGAAAGTACCAAATACCCGATCCCAAATCGCAAAGATATTCCCGTAATTAGTGTCGGTTAAGGGCTGGGTGTAGTGATGGTGTACTTTGTGCATGTAGGGAGTTACAAATACCCAGGATAGTGTGCGGTCCAGTTTTTTGGGCATTTGGATATTGGCATGATTGAAATGGGTAAAAGCTGCTGAGCAAGTTTGATAAAGGAATACAATCCAGATTGGAGCTCCAACAATCACCACTCCAAGGATAGTGAAGATCATTCGGAATACAGCTTCTCCGGGATGGTGTCTTAGTCCTGTAGTTACATCAACCGTAGTATCACTGTGGTGTACCAGGTGGAATTTCCACATGAATCGAACTTTGTGTTCCACCCAATGAACCAGCCAGGCTCCATAAAAATCAAGAAGCATTACCCCTACTATCATTTGTGCCCAAATGGGCATGTCTATCCAGTTTAGTAATCCGAAATCATTGGCAGTTACCCAATCAGAAGCGGCTAATAGCACACTGGCAAAAGCAAGCCCAATGATTAGGAAGAAGAGTGTGAGTAATCCATTTATACCAGCATGACGGACTTTCCTGTACCCAAACTCGAAGAGTGGAAATACCCCTTCGATAATCCAGAATAGGAAAATACCCCCTACCAGAATACCCGCTCTGAAAGCGGATGGGATGTTTTCAAAAAACTCTATAAATGACTCCATGCTGATTTATGTTCTTTTAGCGGTTGCCTTGAATCGAATATAAAACTTTCACTTGTAATCTCGCATTCCTTCTCACTACTGTCATTCTGAGCGAAAGCGAAGAATCAACGTGATTCAAAACACTTAGATTCTTCGGAGGTATCCTCAGAATGACTTGTAGAGTTTTTGCGAGGAAGCCAACAGCGACCGAAACAATGACGAATAAAAAAAGCCCCGACGAATAGCCGGGGCTTTAGTATTTCCTTTGTTAAAAAGGTTTAGTCCTGGTCGTCTCCACCTAGAGTTTTGAACGGACTTAGATCAGCAGATTCAATCGCTACCTGGTAAGCTACCCAATCGGTAGCTACAAAGTCCTCGATTTGAGCAACTGCTTCATCTACTGCTTCAGCAGCTAAACGGAGGAGGTTTTCTTCATGAGAACCCGGGCCATCCCAATCATTGTTTAAATAACGGTTTGGGCCAAACAACCGGGTCATTACAGTAATTGCAGGGTTACGTGTAATTCCCTGGCGGTCATCCGGCTTACCGAATACATGATTCATCAATTCATCAATGCGTTCCTTGGTTTCCTTACTAAGATCATTGACTTCCTTTAGCTCATCTTTTGGACGAGTATCGGATTTTAAAAGTCGTTCGTTTACCTCCACAATTTCCTTGGCATCACGAAGCATGGCTACTGCATCGTTCATTTGATTCACTACTTCATATACTCTGTCATAAAAGTCGGAAGTAGCCTGAAGAGCATTCATCGGCATTTCGATGCGCGGATCCGGATGCACCCTTACCATTGTGGAATCAGACTCACCCATGAAAGTAAACTTCACTTTGTATGTTCCCGGAAGTACACTTGGGCCACCTGGTTCTGGAGCATTCGGTCTTGGAGCATTTCTATTTGGAAATCGAACTCCTTTTCGGTTTAGTGACCAACTGGTTCGGTTTAAGCCATTTCCATCAGGGGTTACTTCATAGGTTCTGATTTTATCACCTGAATTATCGAATACTTCGACTTTAACTTTTTCGTCTTTCTTCTTCTCACCTTCTTCAGGCTCAGGAATATTTACCGAATAAGTTAACATCGCTCCACTTCCCCGATTATCGCCAAAAAACATACCATCTGCCGCAAAACGGCTTCCCATGGCTTGTCTCCATTCTGCGAGATAGGCATCCGGAGAAGGGAAAGCCTTGATGGTTTTTTCAAGTTCGTCAGCACCATTACTGGCAAGCTCTCTAAGTGGTCGCATATCATCAAACACCCAGAATGAACGGCCAAATGTTCCTATTACAAGGTCATGCTCTCGTGGATGCATTACCATATCATAGGTAGATACCGTTGGGTATTCATGTGTCCACTTTGTCCAAGTATCACCCGCATCAATACTTACATACAATCCAAACTCTGTTCCAACAAACATCAGGTTCGGCTCTTCCAAATCCTGAACGAAGGAAAGTGCATAGCCTTTCACTCCTTTGTCTTCAACGATGTTTGCCCAACGGCGACCATAATCGGTAGTATGAAGTACATAAGGAGCCCAGTTTCCTCGACGATAATCGTTGATTACCGCAAAAGCTTCACCAGCGTTAAACTTAGACGCTTTAACCTGAGCTACATAGCTTCCTTCTGGAACACCACGCAGATTTCTTGCTAAATCAGTCCAATTTGCGCCACCATCTCGAGTGATTTGCACTTTACCATCATCGGTACCAACCCAAATCACGTCTTCTTCAACAGGGCTTGGCTCAATAGCCAAAATGGTGGTGTAGTTTTCAGCGCCGGTAGCATCCATGGTTAAACCACCACTCTCATGCTGCTTCTGCTTGGTAGTATCGTTAGTTGTTAGGTCCGGTGATATAATCTCCCAGGTTTCTCCCCGATCGGTACTTTTGTGCACATACTGGCTACCGAAATAGATAGTCTCTGCATCAAATGGATCAAAGTTTAGAGCTGCATTCCAATTGAAACGAAGTACATCTCCATCAGGGTGGGTTGGCTTTACGAATTTTGCGCTTCCGCTAACCCGATCAACCCTTCCAATATTCCCTTGCTGAGACATGGCATATACATAACGAGAATCACTTGGATCAACCAGTACATCAAATCCATCACCAAAGAATAGTTCATCCCAATAAGAATTCCTGATTCCACCTGATCTCCACACATAAGCAGGACCTTCCCATGAACCGTTATCCTGCATACCGCCATATACATTGTATGGTATTCCCATATCCACATTAACATGGTAGTACTGACCTACAGGGATGTTATCGATGAATCTCCATGTATCACCGCCATCATAGGTAATATTCAAACCACCGTCGTTTCCGTCAATCATAAAGCCAGGGCTTTCTTTACTTAACCAGAAAGCGTGGTGATCTGGGTGTACCCAGTTGTAGTATGGATAGAGGCTTTCAAACGATTTGGCTCCGTCCTCACTCTTGGAGATATACGTATAGATACTGTATACACGATTCTCATTGAATGGATCTACATAGATTTCTGCATAGTAGAATGGTCTGTTTCCTACATCTCCGTCTTTTTCAACGGTTTGACGAAGCTCCCAGGTAAATCCACCATCATCACTTCGGTAAATTCCGTTCTTCTTGGATTCGATAATGGCATAAACTACATTGGTTTTGCCTGGTGCAATAGCAATCCCCATTTTTCCAAGTTCTCCTTCAGGAAGGCCATCTTCACTCGTAAGTTCGGTCCAGGTTTCACCTCCATCAACTGTCATATATAGACCTGAGCCTTCTCCACCTGATTCAAAGAACCATGGCCATCTGCGGTACTCCCACATTGCTGCGAACATCTTGTTCGGGTTGATGGGGTCCATCACCAAATCAGCAATACCGGTTCTATTATTTACATATAAAATCTTTTCCCAGGTTTTGCCACCATCTGTGGTTTTGTACACTCCACGATCTTCTGTATCGGCCCATGCGTTTCCTTGAGCGCCAACATACACGGTGTTTGGATCATCCGGGTGAATAATTACCCGATGAATGTTTCGGGTCCCTTCAAGACCCATTAATTCCCAGGATCGACCACCATCTAAACTGCGATATACCCCGGCTCCTGCACTGGCACTGTTTCTTGGATTTCCTTCTCCCGTTCCAACCCAAATGATATCCGGGCTCTTTTGGTGTATGTCAATCGCACCGATGGAAGCAGCAGCATACTCATCAAAAATAGGCTCCCAGGCAATTCCACCACTTTCAGATTTCCAGATACCTCCGGAAGCAGACCCGGCATACATGATATCCGGATTCATTTCTACCACATCAATCGCTGTGATACGACCACTCATACCAGCTGGACCGATATTCCGCGGTTCAATCCCTTTCATTAACTCCATATCCAGTTGCTGAGCTGATGTACTTGGAATCATCATCAATAAACTGAGAACGGGTATCAACCAATAGGCTTTTTTCATGTTATCTCCTTTTTTAAATAAAAAAAGGATGGCACAGTTACCGTACCATCCTTTGTCTTTATGATAATTGCTTAGTCGTCGCCGTCAAGAATATCATCAATTCGGGCGCGAGCATCCTCAAGGTGAGTTCTCGAAGCACGATTGATATTTCCTGCATTCAAGCGATTGTTAATATCTCTTCTAAGAATCACTAGTTGGTTGCGAACGATTGGACGTACATCAGATTGGCTAATGTCATAAGGTGAGCCAAAGAACCCACCTCTTGGAGGCTCCTGGTTCATGAGGTAATCAGCACGCTCAATATAAGCTCTTTGAAGATGTCGACGATGAACATCGATATTTCTATTCGCTCTAAGCTCACTAAATACTCCACCTCGAAGTTCATCCATCATTTCGAAGGCAGTGTACGTTTCGCCATCAGCACGGCGCTCATTATCTGCTAATCGAGCAATTCTGGTTGGACTCATAACATTGTTCAGTACCCCTGCTTGTGCACCACGGAAAGCTTCTACAGCTGTTGATGAATTCACACGGTCAAGGATATCCTGGTTAAATGCCCAGGTTGGAGTAGTGAAAGCGTGGCGATTTAGGAAAGCCAATGCACGTCGTTGATCTGCTTTAGATACAATCTCATACACTTCTCCATCCTGATCGAAGGTTTTGTATGTTTGGTACACACCACCTACATAGGTAGTAACATGCCCCATATATCGTCTCCACTGACCAATGATGTTATTATAAAGTTCACTTAGATCACTGTATTCTTCACCAGGTTCTCCAACCCAATCGATAAGATTGTCAGTTATAACCTGAAGGTTAGCAAGACCAAGCTCACTAGCTCTCATCGCATCATCACCAATCGCTTCTGTTTGTGAACGAGGATCGATACCGTTTGAGTAACCGAACCAGTATAGCGGATCGTCACCATTAGCTACAATCCACTCATTTAGAGTTTCATTTTCGTCGTTTGGCTCTTCAACTTCAGGAATCCAGGTGTAACCCCATTTGATTGACCAGATATCGTACTCGCCAATTTTTGGATAGAAATGAGTTACTCCGTCACCTGGCTGTGCAATATAGTTGAAACGTGCATAATCCATAATAGATGGAGCAGTACCGTGCGTAGAAGTAAATTCAGGATCACGTAACTGATCTACCGTATATCCAACACTTGAACCCATGTTGTGTGGAAGACCAAGTGTATGACCAACTTCGTGAGCCATAACGAATCGAAGCATTTCGCCCATGATTTCATCTGACATTTTCACGTTTCTTGCATCAGGATTAGCTGCTGCTGTTTGAATGAAGAACCAGTTTCTAAGGAGATTCTGGATATTGTGGTACCAAAGGATATCACTTTCTAGAATCTGACCTGTTCTTGGATCATGAACGTGGGGTCCCTGAGCATTCTGAATTGGATTCGTGATATAACGCATTACAGAGTAACGCGCATCTTCTGGCGAAAACTCTGGGTCTTCTTCAGGAGTTGGAGCTTCTTTACCAATAATTGCATTCTTGAAGCCTGCTGCTTCGAATGCTACCTGCCAGTCATCAATACCTTGTAATAGATATGGAACCCACTTTTTTGGAGTAGCCGGATCTAAGTAATAAACGATTTGCTCTTCTGGCTCAACTAGCTCACCTCTTAGATAAGCTGCTTTGTCTTCTTCTTTTGGAACCAGCTTATAGCGAGTAATGAATCTGTTTCTTTCTGCTTTATGCTCATCAGAACTATAATCGTATTGACCGATTGAGAAATAGCCTACTCTTTGATCCCAGTTTCTTGGCATCCACTGCTCTTCCGGAAGAAGTAACATCGACTGGTTTACTTCCAAAGAAATAGTATTAGTAACACCATCATCTGGAGGAGAACCAGCATCATAAGTTAATACATGGCGTACTTCAAGGTTTTTTGGGTAACTCGCCATACGCTCTACGAAACTTCTGCTCGCATCTAAACGACGAACCTGGAAATTTCTTCTTTGGAAGCTACTTAAACCGCTCAATAAAGCTACATCAGAGGTGTAAAGCTTGGTAGCATCAAACACTAATCCAGTACTATCTGTTGCATCAGCTTCAATTTTGAAGGTATAGATTACTGGCTCAAAGTTATTATTGCGTACTGACTTGTATACTGGATCTTCTTCATCTGCAACACTGGAATAAGAAACGTGTCGAAGCATGATTGAATTCTCCTTTCGCTGCCACCTTACCACTTGCTGGCCACGAGCTTTTTGACCTGCTCCACCAAAACTTAAGTTTTGAGTAGAACCGGCTACACGGGTAACGAGTAGCATTTCTCTTTCAAGAAGTTCATTTGGTACTTCAAAGTAATACTTGTCTTTTACTTTGTGCACGTTAAATAAACCTTCATCAGATTCAGCATCCTTAGTGATTACTTCACTGAATTTCTTCATATCGCCACCACCTGGTCCAGGTCGGTTGGCAGAAGGTCGTGATGAAGACGATGACGACGAAGCTGGTTGAGTCGTCTTACATCCAGAAATCACCAAAAAACTGCATAGAACATACGCTAGAATACGCCCTTTTTTAAATATTCCGAGTTGCATAAATAGAATAGTTGGTTGTTAGTTTTAATAAAAAGTCTAAGAAAGTCTTACAAACAACCCGGTTTAGCAAGTTATTCGTGTAAAAGTTTTAAAAGCTAGAATTAGCTTATCTAAGATACTCTCTAAACCAACCAATCGACCAGTCTAAGGCCTCCATAAACGGAGCAGGAAAATCTTCTTCTTCAAAAGGATGTGCAGCTCCCAAAGTATGTCCGGTATTTGCGATCAAACGCAGCTCTTTTTCTTTAGTAGCGCACTTTATATGAAGTTCTTCTGAATCGGTATAAGGAACAGTTTCATCCTGACGGGCATGAATGAATAAGGATGGGATCCGAAGCTTTTCAACTCTGTTAATAGCTAAAACTTCCTCCTGATTATTTAGTGCATCATCATATACAACACGATCCAACTTCATTATCTGACCGGTACGGCTATTCTTGAATTCTGTAAAGCCCTTTTCGTCCCAATCTTTTTTATGAACATCTGACCATCTCTCCAGGTAATTGGCTACTGCCGACCATGTTACCAGACACTGAATGGAATCAAACTTTGAAGCTGCTACAAGGGCAGTTTGCCCTCCCCTCGAATGCCCCAATATTCCAATCACATCCGTATTTAAGTGAGAGTGAGAGTCTTTGATTTCTCCCCGCTGAAGAGCTCCAATAATCGTATCTATATCCTGGATATCTTGCGAAAATGTTTCTCTGGCAAATAAATCTAGTCTATCCAGCTCAGTTTTATTGTCGCCTATCCCATTCAATGAAAAATTGAAAGCAACTACACCAAATCCATTTCTTGCTATTTCCTCGCATGCATCAGGAAAAGGACCCCAGTCTTTAAATCCCTTGAAACCGTGTAGAAAAAGAATAACAGGGAACTCGCGATTGGTTCCACTTATCGGAGAATATAAATCCCATCGTATCGGGAGCCCTTCAGAGGAAGGGGTTTGCCCTGACGATATGGAGATATTCTCAAATTCCATGTTACTGCTTTCTAAAGTCGAGCGTATCTAATTTGACAAGTTGACGAAGGTCGTTAATCTCTTTTTGCTTGAGATATCGCCACCTACCCATTGCCACATTTTTTAGATTTAACCCTGCATATTCTACTCGTTTCAACTTGGTGACTTCTGTTCCATGGTATTCAACCATTCTTCGAATAAGTCGGTTTCGACCTTCAAAAACAGAAATAATAAACGTGTTCTTAACATCCCCGAACACTTTAATATTGTAGCCTTTTACGGGACCATCCTCAAGTTTAATTCCTGTAACGAAGGCAGCAAGCTCTTTTTCCTGAAGTCCCCGAGCAGTTTCTACCTCATAGGTTTTTCTCACTTTATAGCTGGGGTGCATAAGACGATGAGCTAAATCTCCATCATTGGTAAGTAGCAATAAACCTGTTGTATTACGATCCAGTCGCCCTACAGGATAAACCCGGTAGCCGGTTGCATCCTCAATCTCATCCATCACCGTATTCCTGCCTTTCTCATCATCAGTGGTTGTGATGGTATTTCTTGGCTTGTTAAGAAGAATATATACAAAAGGCTCCAGGGATATTTTTTGCCCATCAACTACTACAGAATCTTTTCTGCGAACTTTAAAGCCCATCTCTGTCACTACCTTGCCGTTCACCTGTACTTTCTTATCCGTTATGAGCTTATCAGCTTCTCTCCTTGAACAAAGACCGGCGTGAGCTATAAACTTATTTAATCGAATTTGTTCTGATTGGGAATAATCCTGGTCTACTTCGTTAGATTTCTTATTGCCCTTACCTTTGAACTTCTTACCGCTGTTTCTCGAATTATTCTTCTTCATTTAATCCTTCCTCGGAGTTACCTTCTCCTTCAACTCCTGAATCCTCTTCTTCCTCACTTCCATTATCCCGTTCTTCTTCAACCTCCATCATAAGCTGACGCTCGAGTAATAGCTGGCGGTGCTCAGCCATATCATCATCTTTCAAAATTTCCTCAATCTCTCTTGGCTTAGGAAGATCAGCGACTGAATTCAGTCCAAAATGTCGCAAGAAATGACGGGTTGTTCGGTAAAGTAGCGGTTTTCCAGGACCGTCTGCCCTTCCTGCTACTTCCACAAGAGCTTTCTCCATCAGCTGCCTGATGATATAACCCGAATCTACCCCTCGAATTTGATCAATCTCGGGCTTGGTAATGGGTTGACGGTATGCAACAATAGCCAAACTTTCTATAGCAGACTGTGAGAGCTTTCGAAAAGCATTTTCGTGCTGAAAGATACTGAGCCAATAGTGGTATTTGGATTGGGTTACAAAAGTATATCCTCCAGCTAGTTTTTCGATCCGAAAGCTTAATCCATTTTCATCGTAACGCTGATTTAGTTTTTCAACAAAGTCGGCTACGGTTTCTTTACTGATCTCAATCTGATCTTCATTTTCTATAATGATATCTTTGATTTTATCACCTGAAATGGGCTCCTCGCTGGCAAAAATCAAAGCTTCTATCACAGAAGAAAGCCTGCTTCCATCAATAAATTGATAATCGTTAAGCTCTTTTTTACTCACATTCCCTCACAATAAAAAAACCATCATTCCCTTGCTCCTGGTACAAAGGCATTAATAAAAATCCATCTGATAAAGCCAAGATTTTGCCATTTATGTCTGAAGCTAGCCAATCACCTTCTTTCACTTTGTCAAAGTTTTTGAATCCTGGGTTCATCACAAAGTTATCGCCTTCTTCAACGATGTGCTTATATAGGTATTCAACCTTTTTTGGGAAGTCTTTTACTTTCTCCTTTAAAGAAGCCACTTTTTGATCAAAATCAGGGATAATCTCTTTCGAGATAACACCAAGATTTACCAACAATATGGATAACCCAATAAAAGCATTTTCTTCTGCATCGTCAGACCCATGTGAACCCGCCTCAAATGCAAAGCCAAATTTCCCCGCGTGCTCGGCATAATCCATGGATGTTCCCTGAAGGGATTTATCGATTCCAAACACTTGTGGAACTTCAAGAGCTGAAAGAAACTCTGATTCGCTTTCCTCACCTGCAGCAATTATAAACATCCCCCCTGAGCCAGAGAAAGTATGCAGATCAACATAAATTACCTCTTCACCTGAAAGCATAATTGGATCTAAAATTTGTAGCACTTTCTTTACTTCAACCCGATCTATGGTGGGCAATTGGTGTGATTCTGTTCTCCGTATTTTATCGAGCAGAGAGGTTCTCCAAAGCCGATTCATATCTTCATCAACAAAACGTCGGCCTAATTTAAGAGCTGCAATATTGCCTTTTAATCCTAACACCCGACCATTCAATTTCTCCTGATGAGGCTCGAGGAGTTCCATAATTCGTGCAACTGCAGAAACACCTGTAGCTTCATTACCATGAATTCCTGCCATTGCTATAATTGTAGGGCCAGGATTTATTCCCGTTAAATCTCCAATGTAATGGTCTGCCCTTGAACCGGGTTTCAGCCGTTGTTCTTCTTCAATAAGTTGCATCTACTATTTGCTGTCCTTTTCATCCGCAAGGGCTAATAATAACCTTCGCGTAATATCCATAAAATTACCTTCGGTAATAATACCAACTAAACGGCTATTCTTCACTACCGGAAGACATCCTATTTTTTGGGTCTGCATAATATTCATTGCTTCCAATATTGAAGCTTCAGGATGAATGGTTATCGGGTTTTGAATCATGAAATCACTAATAGGCCTGTTTGTAATCTCTTCACCATTTACTGCCGCCTTAGCATATTCCCGAATCATCATTCTCATTGAAACTAATCCAATTAGATGCTTTTGGTCATCTTCGATGGGCACATACCTGATTTTTCTCCAATCCATAAGGTTCCCGGTAAACTCGATTAAATCCTCTTTCCGGGCTGTAAATAAATCGGTAGTCATAAACTCTTCAACAATCAAGCTGGAAGGCTTCCAGTGATCCATATCTTCTACTCTGGCCAATCCCCATTTATGTACTGGTTCACCTTTTTTCTGATTCTTGAGCATGGAAGTAGTAATTGCAGAAACAGCATGCTCCCTGTTGTTCTCTTTAATCAGATTCGAGTATGATTTCACTACCCAGTAAGCCCCGGTTTGTGAAGATTCGATGCGATCTTCAAGCACGCCCAAATAAGTATCTATATCCGATTTATCGACTTCAGCTTTTTCCAACCCTGCACGGGCTATCGGTAACAGTTCATCCTGAATTAAATCCTTTGCAGTAACTTTTCTTCCACCTGTCCATTCAAACTTGGTGTCCATACCCATTTTTGAAGCGGCAAAGAAATTCATTCTTGCATCATCAAACTCAAGTTCTTTAGTTATATCCGGATGCTCATCTTCGAAGCCATTAAGGAGCCCCAGCCAAAAAGCTGTATTAGCCATTTCATCAATCACGGTCGGACCTGAAGGAAGCACTCTGTTTTCAATTCTCAGGTGAGGCTTACCACCACCTACTCCATAACATGGCCTGTTCCACCGGTAAACGGTACCGTTATGAACTTTCAGCGCCATTAATTGAGGAGCGACCCCTTCCTTCATCAGCTCTTCTGCATTTTCTTCTACATCAGAGCTTAGCAGTACTCTGAACCTTGAAATATCCTCTTTGTAAATATCAAGAATGGAGTTTCTTAGCCAGTCGGTTCCAAACATCACCCTTGGACTGCTTTCTCGGATATGGTCTCCTACTCCTCGGGTATCTACTGATTGATGAAATAGAGCAATTCGGGTTTCGGCCCACAACCTCTTGCCCAGGAAAAGGGGAGAGTTTACTGCACTTGCTAAAACCGGAGCAGTAATAGCCTGAGCTACATTATATTTCGAAACAAACTCATCAGGCTTTATCTGCAAATGAATTTGAAAGCCTGTATTACATCCCTCCAGCATTGGGGTATCAAATTTCATAAGTAATTCATCCATCCCCTGGATTCGAAGCTCATATTCTTTTCCTCTCAGATTATCTATAGCCTGGCAAAGCGCCTTATATCTTGGGATCGGAGTCAGACTATCGATACTGACATCTGCTTTTCGGATGGTTGGAAGAATCCCGGTAAGTAGTACTTCTGCACCAAATTCGTCTGCAGCGGCTCTTACCTGCTCCACATTCTTTTGGAGATTATGCTCCATTTGTGAGAGGCAGTTCCCCTTAAACTCAAGCGGGGGATTTACATTAATCTCCAGGTTAAACTTTGCGAATTCTGTAGTAAAATTATCACTATCTCCTCCAAGCTTTTCTAAGACATCAGGAGCCTCAAAAAAAGGCTTGGCCTGCTGATTTATTAAGCAAAGCTCCTGTTCTGCTCCAATTCGGATTATATCCGTCTCAAACCATTCTTCCTCTAACATTTTTTCCAATGCTCTAACATCCTTTAGAACATTCTTCATGAAGTTTTGAACTTCCTCGTTAGTCTTAGCCAGTTTTACTCGTTGTTCGCCCATGTTTGATGATTATGAGTTCGGGCGTAAATACTTACTTTCTGAAACCTATTGCAAGTTTTTAGCGCACTGCATCCACATTAATATTGATTCTCACTTTTGAGCTACTCAATCCGGATTTCCTGGAATATACTTCCATGATTTTACTAAGCACCGCTTCGATATACTGCCCCCCTTTTTCAGGATCCAGTTTTAATAATAATTCCCAAATATAATTGTTGTTCATCCATCCTATGGATGAAGCAGAGGGTCCTAAGAGTTCAATATCAGGAACAACCGATAACGCTATATTTTTTAGACTCTCGGAGGCGGTAATTACCTCATGTTCCTTTTTTCCTTTCAAAACAAACTTTATAAGACGCGAATAGGGTGGGTAATTCAAAGGCTTACGAAAGCCCATTTCTTCTTTAGCAAAACCTTCATGATCATGGAATTTGGCAAATTGAATGGCAGGATTTTCCGGTTGCCGGGTTTGGATAAATACCTTACCTGGTTTCTCCCCTCTTCCCGACCTCCCTGATACCTGGCTTAACAACTGATACATTCGTTCATGAGATTGAAAAGAAGGGAATGCATACTCGGTATCTGCATCAATCACTCCTACTACAGTTACATTTGGAAAGTCAAGGCCTTTGGCTACTAGCTGGGTTCCTATAAGAATGTCTGCTTCGTGATTCCCAAATTTCGCCAGGATTTTCTCATGAGCGCCTTTATTGCTCGTTGAGTCTTTATCAAAACGAAGAATTTTGGCTTTTGGAAATAATTCCTCCAGGTTCTCCTCCACTTGTTGGGTACCTGAGCCTCGAATCAATAGGTTGCCAGATCCACACTTTTCGCAATGTGTATCAGCCCTCCTGGAATATCCCGAATAGTGACATAGTAAGAGGTTTCTACGTTTGTGATAGGTCAGACTTACGGAGCATTCGGGACTTTGAGGAATATGACCACAGATACCGCACTGTAAATAGCTTGCAAATCCTCTTCGGTTGAATAACAGAATTACCTGCTCTTTTTTTGATAGGGCATTTTCAACAGCATTGAACAAAGAAATAGCAAGGTTCCCTTTCATGGCGCCGGAGTATTGTTTTAGGTCAACGATTTCGACGTCCGGAAGCCTTGCATCAGCATGACGAGTTGTTAAACTAAGTAACTGACATTTGCCTTTAGCAGCCATATGGAGTGCCTGCATACTAGGTGTTGCAGAACCCATAATCACTACCGCATTTCCCATGCTTGCTCTCATTATTGCGGTTTCGCGGGCATGATATCTCGGAGAAGGATCTTCTTGTTTATAAGACCCGTCATGTTCTTCATCAATTACAATTAGCCCCAGGTTCTGTACAGGAGCGAATATGGCCGATCGTGCTCCAATGGCTATTTTTTTCTTACCGCTTTTCAATGCGTTCCAAGCCTGTAATCGCTCTCGATCGCTCATCCTGCTATGCAAGACTGCAATTTCATCTCCGAAAACTTTATAAAAACGAGAAACAGTTTGAGGAGTAAGTGAGATTTCGGGAACCAGGATAATGCCCCCTTTCTGCATTTTGAGAGTCTCATTTAGGGCATGAATATACACTTCGGTCTTCCCGCTACCGGTAATACCATACAGTAGGTAGTTTTCAAACTGCTCTTTGCTTATTGATTCGCCAATGGCCTGAAAAGCTTCCCTCTGTTCTTTATTTAATTCTTTTATCGAACCGGGGACATATTCCAACTCAAGGTTAAACTCCTTCTCTACCTTTTTAAATTGAATCCATCCGTCATCCTGAAGCCTTCTTTTAGTAGTACTATTGAATTCAGGTATGGCTGAGAGTTGAGCGTCTCTTTTGGGAAGGTCACTTTGAGCAAGAGCTGACAACGCTGTTTTCCATTTTGCTGGCCTGCCCGTAGCACTCTGCAAAAACTGCGTGGCAATATGCGCTGATTTCCCCTCTGCCCAATCCCATTCTTTTTCTGTTTTGAGATCCACTTTCATAAATGGCTCTTCCCAAACCTCCAGAGCTCCTTTTTTAATTAGCTTTGAAACTGAGAACCCGGAATTGCGCCAGCGTTTATTTGCCTCTAAAAGGGTAAGCTTTTCATGCATACTTATCTCGTTTACTACCTGCTGTTCTTTCTCACTAAGGGACTGAGTGGATGAATCAGGGTTTATTCGCACAAATTCTTTGGATACAAAATTCAGGCCTGACGGAAGGGCCGCCTGTATTACTTCTCCCCAACTCGCAAAATAGAACTGATGCACCCATTCTGTAAGCTTGAACAATGAAGTATCCAGTACGGGGCTTTGATCAAGAACTTCCCGAATTGCTTTAATCTCGAAATCAGGTTTTTGGTTATGAAGCTTAACAACTACACCGATTGCATTATAAGTACGAAATGGCACCCAAACCCTCATGCCTGGTTTTATTTCTCCTTGCAAGGCTTTTGGAACCTGATAAGTAAATAATCTTCGTACAGCAGAAGGAAATGCTATATCCGCGTAATTGCCCAATATGTTGTGTTTAATTCAGAATCGGTAAGCTACTCTAAATCGAACACTCAAATCAACCTTAAAGGAATAGTAAAATGTATAATAGGATAATTATGATAGGTAAAGTAAATACCAAACTGCCTTGCCAATATGTTGTCTTGTCTCTCATAGTTGTCACCATATTTCTTGGGATTTAACTTTATTGTTTCTGGTTTGTTTCGTCTATATGAATTATAGTTTTGTAATTCTTTTCTGATACCGCATAATGATGCGAGCTGTAGAACATTGTACTCTGAACGTGAAACTTCGAACATCGAGCGCTTCAGCTATTCCTTCGAGCCGTTTGAATGCTTTTGACAAAGATCGAAATCAATTGATTTGTCTCTTCGATTCCTTTTTTAACCTTTTCATCATCGAGAAGTGGCTTTTCATGAATTATCTTGAGATTTATATATGTCTCACGAAGCTCTTTAAGAGCCAATTTCATTTTATGTATAAAGTCCTTCCTTGATTCTGCACTTTGTGCTTCAGCATGATGAAAAGCCGGAGCAGTTCCACACCTTACTAACTGCTTAGCAAAATGAACTCCTGCATAACTTTTTGGAAGCATTTCTACCACGTTCATTATCAGAATCGAATACTTAATTAAACGATCATGTAAATCATATCTATTCTTTCTTTCCACCTTATATATAAATCAATGTTCGGTGTTCTTATTCAAAGTTCAATGTTCACCCCAGCCACCCTTCTCGATCTAAACTCCGGTACTGAATGGCTTCTGCAATATGATTAGCCTGGATGTTTTCCGATTTATCCAAATCAGCGATCGTTCTGCCTACTTTTAAAATTCGATCATATGCTCTTGCAGATAGGCCTAGTGAAATAATCGCCCCTTTCAGTATTTCTGAACCTGTAGTATCAAGCTTGCACACTTTTCTTACCTGTCGGGTATTCATTTGAGCATTGTTATATACTCCCTTTGCGCCAAAGAAACGCTGTGACTGAATTTTCCTGGCTTCGATAACTCTTTTTCGAATTTCTTCAGAAGACTCTCCTTTTGCCCGACCAGAAAGCTCATCATAGCTCACTTTATTTACTTCAATATGCAGGTCAATCCTATCCAGAAGCGGGCCGCTGATCTTACTTAGGTATCGCTGCATTTGTAATGAGCTAACCCCTCCTCCTTCATTTGGGTTATACCAGTCTCCGGAAGGGGATGGATTCATGGAAGCAACGAGCATTACTCTGCTTGGATAAGTAACGCTCATTCTGGCTCTGGAGATAGAGACAAAACCATCTTCCAGGGGCTGGCGCATCACCTCCAACGCACTTCGCTTGAATTCAGGGAGTTCGTCTAAAAACAACACTCCATTATGCGCCATGGAAATTTCGCCCGGCATGGGAATTCCACCCCCACCTACCAGAGCTACATCCGATACTGTATGATGTGGTGCCCTAAACGGCCTGGAAGTAATGAGCGCCTTACCAGATTGAAGCAAACCGGAAACAGAATGTATTTTTGTGGTTTCTAAAGCTTCATCAAGAGTTAAGGGAGGAAGAATGGTGGGAATCCTTCGAGCCATCATCGTTTTACCTGATCCCGGTGGTCCTACCATAATAATGTTGTAGTTAATTACACACTATTTATAAATGATTTCATTTCTTGTGTGTCCGACTTTCATTAAAATGATGCATTATGGAAAATCAAAGTACCCCAAAAGTTTACAGTTACATAAGAATTAGTACAGGTAAACAAAGAGAAGGTGATGGATTACGAAGGCAAACTGAAGATATCGATTATGAAAAAATCGCAAAGAGTTTGGATTTACCACTCGACAATGAGTTAAAATTAGTTGACGAAGGATTTTCAGGTTTTACAGGAGAAAATAGGACGAAAGGTGCTTTAGGTTATTTCGAGACCCTAATTAATGATGGAAAGATCGCAGAGGGTAGTGTTCTTGTAATAGAAATGCTAGATAGATTAACAAGGCAGGCACTATTAGAGGCTGTTCATCTAATGACAGGAATCTTACTTAAAGGAGTAGGTATATATACGGCAGCAGATAAGCAGTATTACACAAAAGATACATTTGATGTTGGACAGCTTGTTCTATCTGCGATAATACTTCAAACTGGTCACGAGGAGTCGTTAAAGAAAACAATTAGAGGAAGGGCTAACTGGCGAGTAAAAAGAGAAAAATCAGAAAAAGGTGAGGAAAAGCTAAGTAAAATCTGCCCATTATGGCTTGAGCCTGTTACAAACAAAAATGGTAAAACGATATCCTTTAAAATTAAAAAAGATATTGCTGCTGAAGTACGTATGATGTTCCAATTAAAGCTTGAAGGACTTGGAAATAAGCGAATAGCTGATAGATTGACTCGCAATTGGCCACCTTCCACTATACAAAGATACATTCATGATAGAAGAGTGTTGGGTGAATATCAGCCACACTCTAAGCAAAGTGGTAAACGCAAAGAAATCGGAAATAAAATAATTAATTATTACCCACCGATTGTTGAAAAGGAATTATTTGAAGCAGTACAGGAGCATATTTTAGATTGGAAAGAAAGACATGGATACCATGTTGGAAGAAATGGATCTAATGGGGTACATAGCAATGTGTTTGTGAAAATTGTCAAATGTGGAGAATGTGGTTCAGCTATGCATTATGATAATAAAGGTGATACTTCAAAAGGAGGTAAGTATCTAAGGTGCTACAGTGCAAAACGTGCATTAAAGGATGAGAATGGGAACCGTATTTGTCGGGCAAGGAGTGTTAGATATCAAGATTTCTTTGAACTCTTCTTCAAATACATAGAAGAGGTGGATTTAAGTAAATTCATTAATGATAAAGATGAGCTGAAGAAGCAGATTTCAGAAAATGAGCTAAAAATATCAGCTGAAAAATTTCGGGTAAGACAATTAGAAGATCAGGTGTCTAATTTAATTGATACAATTTCTACAACTCGTAATAAAGTGGTACGAAATAAGCTTGAACTAAAAATTGAAAAAATTATAGAAGAGCAGACTGATCTATCCAAAGTAATAAATAATCTGAATCTTGAATTGTATTCATTAAGAAATGAATCGAAAAAACTTAAATCCTCTCAAAAAGAAATAACCAAAGCGAGGGAATATTTAGAAACAGCTACATCAGAAGAAGAAAAAATAAATAGAAGAAAAAAACTTCATCAGCTAATAGGTAACGTTGTTAATGGAGTAGAGATTTATCCCCGAAAAGAGCCATATGTTAGAAATATGCCAATTGATGAACCAGGAGTAATAGTACATATGGAGAGTCGTTATATCAAGAAGTTTAAAGTTATTTTCAACACTAAAGAGAGAAATAATACGATCGTTACTCTTAAGAGATATAGAGTTCCAATTAAGGAAATGTAATTGCCTTAATTGCTAATCATAAACTAATCCGGATTAGCAGTTAGTAACTCATTTAAGAAAGTGTCTAGTAATTGATCAGTTAATCGAGTTAACTCATCTCTAGTGTAATCATCCCCTATCAAGCTTACTCCGCTTCTTAACCATATGGCAGGTTCTACATATTGATAGTTACTCAAAAGTATTGTTCCCTGAGAAAGCATTAACTCATATGATATTGAGTAACCAACATTTCGAGTACCTAGTGTTATATCTTTAATTAGAAATCTTATAAATACAGTAGAGTTAAATCTGTTTTCAGATATTTTGAGCCCATTTCTTCGTAGTCTAAGCTCAGTTTTATCAATTAAATTATCCTCGTCGTACGAATGATCTGAATCACTTTGTATATCAACAACGACATTTACGCTATCAAGTCCTACCAATGAGTTGAGTTGATAGCTTTGTGCTAGAATATTTCCATTAACTATTAATAAATAGCTTAAAACAAAAGTCATTCTGATCATATTCATATACCCCTTAATAATTATATGCACTGAATTAATCTATTTAATATGAATATGTAATGAAAATGATGTTAGATACAATCAATTAAAATTAGAGTGTTTGCTTTCAACTTCATGATAGATTCATTTAATTAATTTATTAACCAAAATGTAAGGAGTTCAAATCTCAGGGGTCTTACAATTAAAACGTCGTGGTTAATTTTAATAGGTCTCTATCATGAAAAGAATCATTCTACTTTTAACAGTAGTGGTTTTCTTGACTCAAGGAATTTCAATAGCTCAGAATCAAGTATTTTTAGCCAATGCAGTAGATGGCAACCAAATAATTCACCGAACTTGGTATTCACTTTCTTATAACGAAGCTTACGAGCAAGCTGATTGGGTTGCGTATGAACTTACAGCTACAGAAGTAAATGGTACAACCCCACGAAAGGATTCTTTCAAAGGTGACTTTAAGATTACTACAGGTACTGCCGGATACGGAGACTATGCCAATTCAGGTTACGATCGCGGACATTTGATTCCAGCAGCTGATTTAAAAATGAGTGAAGAATCTATGTCTAGTTCATTTTATTACTCCAATATTTCACCACAACATCGATCATTCAATAGAGGGATTTGGAGGTCCCTTGAATCAATTGTTCGGAATTGGGCATTAACAGAAGAGAGGGTTTATGTTATAACAGGTCCAGTATTGAGTAAAGGTATCATTGAATCAATTGGTGAAAATGAGATTGGGGTTCCTAAATACTTTTATAAAGTAGTATATGATCCAACTGATGAAAGGAAAGCAATTGGGTTCATTTTAGAAAACTCTGACGGAAATGATCTACCAATAACCAACTATGCAGTGACTGTTGATTCAGTAGAATCTTTTACAGGATTGGACTTTTATCATAATCTTGAAGACTCATTAGAAGAACCATTTGAGTCAACTATAGATATAAGTTTATGGGAATTCAATAGTACAGTAAGTACAACTTCTAATAATGGTTCAGCTGTTAACTCAAGAACCAGTTCTAATACTCAAAATCGAAATGTCCGCAGTACTTCAACAGCCCAATGTGAGTATTATAATGGTAGGAAAATTTACACAGGGCCTCGAGGTGGGAAGTATTACATTAATTCAAATGGTAATAAAACTTATGTATCTGGTGATAGACGTTCAAGAATAGTAAGAAGGGCATGCAACTAAACTGCATGCCTTCCACTATTTGCAATCAGCCTCAATCTTGGCCGTAATTCTTCATTACTATATAAAGATTGATATTCCTCTTTGTTGAGAGACATAACCTTTGCCAAATCTATATCGGAATAATCTAATTCACTTTTATAAAGCTTTAGAAGATTATTAAAGAGAGTTGGTTTTTCTTTCTCCAAACCACAATCCGGCTCATTATTTCTTGAATAGCCATTTCTTGACATTTGTACATAAAAATACTGTCGTTGCTTGGCAGAAATAATCCCTAAGTCCAATGCTTTTTTTACTAAAGTCTGAAATGAGACTCCCCATTTATATTTCAAGTCTTTAAGATTCTGCAAATACATTCTATTTATTCCATGATTTAGCAGATCTTTTTTTATTTCGTCACTTGGGAGTAACAATTCCGAGGCAAATCGATCAGCTTGTGATTCAGATTCAGGACTAGGCATTTCATGCATAATTATATGTCCCAATTCATGAGCCAAAGTGAATCGCATTCTGTCTGGAGAGAGATTCTTGTTCAAGAAAATAATCGCTGGTACTTCAGGTGCTTGAACTGTCATGCCAAACTGCTTATCAGTGTCAAAGTCTGTTTCAATTACAAAAATGCCTGAATCCTCAAGAACTTTTGTAAGATTCTCAATTGGTCCACGTGGCAACTTGTAATATTGTCTTACTGCATTCGCAACAATCTCTGGTTCTTCTGGAGAAAGGTTGCCATCTAAATAATCAATTCGAGGAATGTTTTCAGATACAAGTTCAACAGCACTAAGCAGATTCTGCACGTGCATTCTCTGAATATTTATTTTAGCATCAATTGAATTTCTTTTTTTTACCCCTAACGACTTACGATTACGGTCAAAACCTATTCCGGGAACATAAATTCTATGATCCTGAAGGAAAAAAGATTCTGGGTAACGTAAGACTCGGGATAGTTTCCTTAATATATCATCATCAACAGAATTTAAACCCTGTTCGATTTTAGAAACCATCCCTTGTGATACATTCAATAAACTAGCTAGTTTAGTTTGTGTTAGTTCACGCGCCTCCCTCGCTAGTTCGACCATTTTGGGATTCACCCTTTTGTAGCTTTGATTTGATCCTGAGCCTGCCATCAGTTTGTTTCTTCTTGTCTTCGTGTTGTGTTTGGTTTTCGTTCACTTCGCTTTCATCGTCACTGTAAGTTTTGACTTTGAATCGATCATCAGCATTTGTGTCTGCATCAGTTGGTCCATTTGGAAATGATAGTGATCCAGTCATAGTAGTACTTCCATCTATTGGAATAATCCACGTATATCGTTTGCCTTTATTAACAGGGCAAACGATAGCCATATTTGAAATACTAACTCCGAATCCATCAAGTACATAACCAATGTGAACGCTGGTTAGTTTGTGTTCTTCCCCGAATAATTCATAATTCTGACTAGTATAATCTCTCGAGCTTGGTGTGTGATTGTAACTTGCATTGAAGTTCTTATCCAGTTTTTTGACACGTGCTATGATTGATTCACCAAATCGAAAAAGAACTGTATTGTCCTTCTCTAAAACTGTTACGCCACTTGTGTTAGTGAACTCTTCCTTTAAATTTTGTACCGCTTGATCTCTTACTAATTCGGCACGTGTTCTTTTTGTGTTATGAGGCTTTGCCTGAGTATTCGCTTCGCTAACTGCACGTTCAATTGCATCAGCGATGGTATTCATATATCCGTCGAGCTCATCTCTTGCCTCTTCTTGAGAAAGTATCTTCATGAAATTAATACCTATATTTAAGTTGTTAGATTATAGGGTAAAAATATTCCAAATCTATGATTAAAGCAATTCTGAGTTATTACAGAGTTATTCATTAGTACTTTTTATAAGTGTATAATTATTAACGTCTAAATACCGCATAAATACCCTCCTAGTTTGAGATGGAAAAAATAATTTATTATTTCTTGTTCTGTAACCCTCTTTGTTGAGAGCGGAAGCTATCTTAGCATACGACCAACCTTGCTCGCGTCGTGGTTGAATGAAATGGAATGCTTTACGTGTATCAACATCGCTTCTTGCTTTGTCTCTGATAGTCGATAGTGCCTTCTGACGAGCTTCTTTGGTTAGATTTTGCGGGGAGCCAATCTTTTTACCTTTCCGCTTTGCCTCCGTTAGTCCTTCCTTCGTTCGCGTAGAAATTAACTCAGCTTCATATTGTGCTAGTGAAGCCATAAATCCAAGTACCAATGTATTCGCTTCAGGCATGTCAGCTATGGTAAATCCAATGCCTGCATCTTCCAGTTCGTCCTTCAATGTAAATAGAAACTTCGCATTCCTGCTTAGCCTGTCCAGTTTCGCTACTAGTAATTTCGAACCTGTTTGCTTGCACTTATCAATTGCCTGCCTAAGTATTGGACGATCAAATTTTTTACCAGACTCCACTTCTGTAAATGAATCAATCTCCGTTGCCTGCTTGCCTTTTAAAAAATTACGAACAGCTGTCCGTTGTGCTTCCAATCCTAATCCCGATTTACCCTGTCCTCTTGTGCTTACCCTGTAATACCCGATATACTGTTGCATCTGTTCATCAATTGGTTCCTGTGTATCAAATATAACGTTTCTTAACCGGTCGTTTAAGAAATATTATGACATAGGATTTTATTTAACAGCATCTTACATAGGGTGATTCTGCTGGGTTTAAATGGCTTAAAACCATTGAGGCCAACAAAGATATAAGAAAGAGGTAGCTAAGCTCTTAGAAATGGATATTCTACCGAGTTTCAGCCTTTGATTACCTAATTCCTTTGTTGATGTCTTCCTGTAACCAGCGGGGATCAGTTTCTATACTTGGAATAGTATCAAATTCATCCAATTCCAGATCATCCCAATCCAGAGATAAACTATCATCTGAGGTTTGAGGAGTACTCCGCTCTTCCAAAGGTGTTTTGTTTCTCTTTCGCTTCATTCTAATCTTCCTATCTGGTTTACTTCTCTTGAGCAAATCAACGGGCTTATACTGGTCTACCACTAATTTGCCAACGGGGTCTAGTTCATAGTCAGGGTCAGCTGAATAAATCTTACCAACCAACTGGGTAAAGGCATGTAGTTCGTTATCAGAAAGTGCCATAAACCCATTGGTGATTTGTTCTTCTATAAATCTACTACCTTGTTCTTTCTTGTCTCGATTAAGTTCAGCTTTCTTGACCTCTACTTTTGCCAGGAATTCATAAGTAGTACGCAATTCTTTTATGGCATCTAAAGCAAGTCTCTTCTGGTCTTTTCGGTCAGCCTCCTCAAAGATTCTTTCTAGTCTTTTAAGAATATCATTTACTCCAGACAAGATATCAGTTATATGGTTATGCTCATCTTCTTGTGCAACTTTAATCAGCTTTGCAGTCAGATGGTTTTGGGCGTGATAACTTACTGAGTCATCTGACATCCCATACTCTCTGGATATCTGGGTATATGGTTGACCTGATACAATCAGCTTTTCAATTTCTTTTCTTCTGGGGTGGGTACAAACTCTGCATCTTTGTGGCATAACTTAGGTGATTAAAAATTTGGGGTCTGAAATATTTGGTATCAGAAAAGGATGAACATCTGAAAATGAAAATAGTTGGCTGGTAAACCAGCAGCTATGTTTATTAGTTAGATTAATTATGCAATTCGTATTAACTAGTACGTTTTGGGAGCATCTGATATTAACTAGTACGTTTTCCATCTGATCACTTCACTTTAATTCTGTACCCGTTTGTGTGTTTACGGTATACTGATTTCATCACTTTTTTTAACTCTGTTAGATATCGTCTCTGTACAATGAATGAATCATGAACAGGTAAAATTGGAATGCCTTTATCTGTAAAGTGTGCTAGTATATCTAATGCAATCTTTGAATCTAGATTCATAATTCTTAGCCCAGATACTTTGCCACTACAAAAATGATGCGAAATCGGACTATGTGCTTCGATCATCGATTCTAGATATGGTCTCGCTTTTGTCAATTTTAGTTTTTGTCTTTCATCCAAAGTTAGATTGTCAAAAAGCCATTTATTACAGGCACGTTCAGCTTGAACAATATCTTCAGAGTTTAAAAGAGCAAGCAGCATTGCTTTTAAAAAAGGTCTTAGCTGTGGCCTTTCATCAATTCTCGAGTATGGATCGCCAAAGTATTGTATACCCTCCAAAGCATAAAGAAGATTTGGATGTAAGGCACTAAAATCTAACTCCCCAATATCTTCCCCATCAATTGTTATTTCAGCTCTCTCATTCTCATTTAAAGCTTGATGATGTAAATACCCCCTCGTGTGTAATCTCCCATAACTCTTAAAATCATTGATGAATATTGAGACTAAGAAAACTGAGAGTTTTTGATCCAGATAAAGAATATTTGAACTACTGTTGATCCTATTAGTTCTCTCGAGAATCTCTCTAATGGAATTACTAATCGAATTATCATGGTAGTCTATCAGAGCCCCATTTTCATCCTTCAATTCTACAAGCTCTACAGGTTTTTTTATAACACAGCTATTCAGTTCAGTTAAACTGCTAAGAAGTTTATTAGTAGCAGTAATCCTAGTAAGCCTACTATTTACAGGGTTTCTTTTATCTCTGAATCCTTTCTTCATTATTATAAATCCATGTATTTCTAATATGTGGATATATTGTATAGTCGATTTTCCAGCTTTTGTGTATCTAGTTTTTTTCCAGTTATTGGATGATCTACCAAGTGAAACTCGAATTGGTTTTCTATTCTTTGCATATATGAGATTAGCAATAAGTATCTCGAAATTGATAAGTGAATCTTTTCTATTTGGTATTTTACATTCAACAATGATAGACTCAAATTTTTTACTGAAACTATCACTGAGAGATAAGCTGTGATCAAATGAAACGGAATTTTGCCACCAAGCATCTGTATACCTGTATTTATCAATTTGGGAAATAACACGTAAAGTCTTCCTCATATTCTTCTACTTCATTTACTACTTCAAAAATTGTGAACTGGAATGCTTGGTGAAGTAGAAACCAAGCTTTTCAGCGTGCACAGCCTATCCAGTTCTATATTATACAATCAAGGGACTGCTGATGAATGACCCGAAACTCAACAGCCCCTTTGTCCGATTTAGCATCAGAACGAAATCCAAAAACCGTCGGGTTGTTATACCCGACGATTATTTAATCATAATAAACCGAAAGACTTTCGTCTCTCGAATAGGAGAGTATGTACTATGACTTACTCCAAGCTATATCTGAGCAATGGGTACAGATATATTCTTAATAGGCTTTACGCCTTCTGGCCATTTAGGCCAATCTTTTTTAGTTATTCCAAGTCTCTTTATCCATTCTGGTAGTTTGAACTCACTAGTTACTGGAGGAAAAAGAGGCGGTTCGATTCCTTCTTCTTTGGCAATCTGTTTTTGCTCAAGAAAAATCTCTTCTGCTTTTGTAACAAGCTGAGCAGGTGTTATACCTACTTCTTTTCTCCATTCTTTACACATTTGGCGATAATGGAAAACAGACATGCCATGGTATGGTGAAGATTCTTCATTGATAAAAGGGATGCCTTGATCTGAATAAGAAACCCCCTGACCATCCATAGCAGTTATTGGTTCATTCTCATTTGCCTGTGTAGTTCTACCTTGAGGACCATTCGGTAGAATACCTTGTTTCTTCTTTTTCTCTTTTTCTTGAATGAGCGCCTCAATTCGATCCTTCAACGCTTTTATCTCAGCATATCTAATATCTAGTAATGCCTCTGCCTTAAGCTTTCGATCGAGTAAGTCTTTAGGCCATGTACTTGGTGTTTCTATTGCGTAGCCATTCTTTACCTGTTGATTTCGCCAGATATTAAACTCATTTACAACAGCTAGAACACCTTTTTTGGCAATTGGTAATAAAGCTTCATACCTACGGTCATATACTACATAGTATCCTTGTGAATTACCTTCCCACTCCGCTAGTGCGTTTCTGCATTCGCCTATTCCAGTCATTACAGCAGAATGGGATTCTCTTTTTGATCTTAGTTCTTCGTTAAAGATTACAGAGTTTTCTTTAAGGTGATTGTAAGTCCTATCGTAATTTGGGTACTTACCATTTACATACCTTGGAGAACCATTATTTGGCTTAAAATGTCGCTTCATCATTCTCTTGGTTTGAAATCAGTTGGGAATAAATTCTCTTTTTGATCCGAAGTAATAGCGCTAGAAGTTTCTTTAACACCATTAGGTAATAACTTTTCGGTTGACTCTGAGTTTTCGACTCTCCCTGAGTTAAAAACTTGAAAGATTCTATAGCTCATGATTTACCTTGCGTCTTTGAATGAATCCTTCGCTAAAAGTTCTCTCCCAATCTACAGGGCCAACAATCTTCTCTATTTTTAGAATAGTTTTATCTCGTGGTCTAACTATCCCATTCTCAATTTTTGATATCGTGACTTGAGATATCGAACTGAGTTTTGATAATCGATATTGTGTCAAGTTGATAATCATTCGAGCGATTTTCAGTGAGTAAATTGGTTTAAACTCGGATGAATTCATTGTTTAAAGTTTATATATGTCGTGAATGACATTTATAAATTTATACTATTGAGAAATGAGACAATAGAGCAGGCAATAAGACTAGTTGTGTAATAAAATATAATGTTATTACATTGTGCCCACCTGCCGCAGCTATCTCAAGGGCTCTTTTTACATTTTCCTGACCTCGTACATCGCTGAAATCAAGCACTTCGGAAATTCCATTTTTGCTAAAAATTAAATCCAGGTTTGATGAATGAGGACGAACCGGGCTCCTGTCTTCTAACCAGTCTTTTACCTGGTTCAGATGTTCGAAAGGAAATATTTCTAATCCATCAACTACTGCTGCTTCTGAACCATTTTCTTTTGGAACTACTAAATGCTTAAAACCTCGATTTTTCGCTTCTACCGCAACCGGAAGTACCCCTTTGACAGGACGAATTTTCCCATCTAAGGATAATTCACCAACCACAACAGTATCATTCAGTTTGGAGGTGTGCAGTTGCCCGGACATATTGAGAAGGCCTATAGCTATGGGAAGATCAAAGGCATTCCCTTCTTTAGGTAGATCAGCTGGAGCCAGATTTACAGTTATCCGCCCTAGTGGATAATAGGAGCCTGTATTTCTAATGGCTGCTTCCACCCGATCTCTTGACTCTGAAACTGCACGGTCAGGCAATCCGACTAAAAAAAATTTGACCATCCCATTAGTGTGATGAGTCTCTACATCAATAATTCTTGCGTCAACACCGACAGTAGCGGCACAATAAACTCTTGCTAACATTGGAACTCCGAATCTTTTTATTTTTCTTTGCGTAGTTAGACCGCGCAGGAGGAGACTCCTTACAAAAAATTTCATAAATCGCACATATCATGAATAAAGACGAGGCAAAATCAAAAGCGAAACGCATCTATGAAGAAGTTCAGGGTGGGGTAAATGAAGTGATTTCTTCAATCAGGGAATTTATCAAGGAAGGCAGCGCCCGGCGATTAATCATCAAGAATAAAAATGGAGAAGTGGTTTTTCAGACTCAATTGGCATTTGGCGTAGGCGGTGCTGCATTAGTTGGGGCAATGGCCCCGGTAATTTCTGCAATAGGGATGTTCGCAATGTTTATCAACGATTACCAGATACTGGTTGAGAGAGAAGTAGAAGATGATGAGGACGAATTTTCAGTTGATGCCGAGATCATCGAAATTACAGAAGAGGAAGAAGAATCAACTGAAGCTGCTGCTGAAGAAGAAGAGGCTGATGAGCCTGAAGAAAAAACAGTAGGCAAGAAAAAGAAGAAGTAATTACTGAATGAAAAGTGAAAGGTGAAAAGATAAACTCTATTTCACCTTTCTTTTTATACACCTTTTCTATTAAGCAGTGAGTTCATTACTTAGATAATGCTCTGCATCCAGCGCCGCCTTACAACCAGTTCCAGCTGCGGTAACTGCCTGTCTGTAAAAAGAATCCATCGCATCACCACATGCAAAAATTCCGGGTAAATCTGTTTTTGTAGATTGCCCTTTTGTTTGGATATAGCCAACATCATCCATAGTGAGCACACCTTTAAACAAATCGGTATTAGGCTTGTGCCCAATGGCCACAAATACTCCTGTCACGTCTTCAAGTACCGTAGACTCTCCAGTTTGGTTGTTTTTTACCTTTGCTCCTTCAACCACCTGGTCACCTAACACTTCTTCGAGTTCGCTATTCCACATGAATTCGATTTTCTCGTTGGCAAAAGCTCGAGCCTGCATTGCTTTAGATGCTCTTAATTCCTCTCTTCGGTGAACAACCGTTACTTTGCTTGCAAATTTGGTAAGGAAAGTAGCCTCTTCCATAGCCGTGTCTCCACCACCAACAATAATCACATGCTGGTTTCTGAAGAAGGCACCATCACAAGTAGCACAAGCTGACACACCTTTACCTCTTAAACGGGTTTCGCTTTCAATACCAAGCCACATAGCAGAAGCACCGGTGGAAATAATAATGGTGTCAGCATAGATCTCGGTTTTCTCATCAACAGTAAGCTTGTACGGGCGCTCCCCAAACTCAATGTTGGTCACATATCCGTACCTGCAATCGGCACCAAATTTAGATGCTTGTTCCCTGAAATCCTGCATCATTTGAGGACCCATTACCCCATCAGGGTACCCAGGGAAATTTTCTACATCTGTGGTGGTCATAAGCTGACCTCCTGGTTCCGGCCCCTCAAATACAATTGGGTTTAAATCCGCTCTTGCTGCATAAAGTGCTGCGGTTAGCCCGGCAGGGCCGCTTCCAACAATAACTACTTTAAATGTTTTTCCTGCAATATCTTCCATAATAATATCCTAAAATTTTTATCTGCCAATGATAAGAAAATCAGGAATCATTAGGAGTTGAATATCTCTATTAAACCAATAGGCGTTAATTAGTTTTTAGGAGAACACAGCTATTGGTTATTTCAGCACGGGTTATATCGGATGGAAAGAAAGATTCTTTTTGAAATCCATCATCGATATAAAGAAGCCCTTCATCGGAATTAAACTCAAAGAAGAATTTTACTTGCTCCGTTTGTTCAGGAGGAAGTGTTACAGTAAGAAACCCTTCACCAGCTTCAATTATTGGAAGTACCTCCACCTGGTAGCATTCTTGTCCTTGATTATCTACCGTACCTTCGAGCGGAAAATGATAATTCATGGATTCCTGAGTGATACTCAAATAAAATGTAAAAGAATCAGCAACAGGTGCATTGTATTGCCAAATACCCTGAAAAAGATCGATTGGAGTTTGTGAACATTCGGGTTCAGCGGTAGAAAAATCAAAATCACTTTGAGTGTAAAGTTCATCTACTAAAACTCCTTCTTCCATCCTTTGAATCCTCAAGCCATCATTTGTCCTGGTAAGAGTTACCTCTTGTTGGCCTGTTTCTGAAGATGGGTCATTATCTTGTATAGTAAATTTAGTCCCGTCAATTGCTAATACTTCAAGAACTGAAGTAAAGAAACAATCCTCCTGTTGCCCTTTACTCGCAACTTTGATGGTGTCCATTTGAATAGATACGTATACGGTATCGTTAACCATCTCATTTACATATTCCCAAAGCCCGAATACATCGGTTGGATCTACACAAACAGGAGCAAGGGTATTGATATCAACTGCGCTTATCTGATATTTATCAAGGTTTGATTGGCTTTCATCAATATCCCTGACGTGGAGTCCATCTCCATTCCTGGAAAAGGTAATTCCCCTGGTTTCTTCGGTGTCTTCCTGCCTCAACAAATAAAAACCCGTCCCATCAATAGATACTACTTCGTACGTGTCTAGAGTAATACAATTCTCTGAACGATCGTAGAAATAAAAAATAACCTCAGTAGCTGATACAAGCAGAAAAGTGTTGTCTCCGGTTCCGGATCTCAATTGCCAAAATCCCTGTACTTCTCCTGCCTCTTCGCTATCCAGATCTATTTCTTCACAAGCTGTTGTTGATAAAAAAACTCCTAAAAATAGAAGTGCGGCATACTTCGCATAGCTGCTATTCCAATACCTCATGGCACTACCCTTACTTCTAATGTTGACCTGATTATACATTTTCCATAGCAGAAATGCCTTAATTTATTTTTATAAGGCGTTAGATCATCTCGGTTCAATTACATGCATCAAATCCCTCGCTCTGAATTAACCTGGCTTTTCTTAAATAATTCAAAAAAAGCGCTCCCACTTTTGTTTATCTAAATGATGTATTTCATTATGTTGACTTGTTGGGCAAAACTAAAGTTGGAGGTTCCATTGATCATTGCAGTTTTAAAAGAAACCGCAGAATACGAACGCAGAGTTGCACTTACCCCGGATGTAGTCTCACAGTTAGTTAAGAAAGAACTAGAGGTATGGGTCGAGAAAGACGCCGGAGTAAGCGCAAATTTTCCGGATGCACATTACACTGAAGCAGGGGCCAAAATTGTCGAAAGCCGATCTGATATCCTTTCTGATTCGGATATTATTCTCGCTGTTCAAACACCTTCAACAGAGGATTTAAAGACTATTAAATCAAATACCACCCTTGTATGCTTCCTCTGGGCCTTACAACACCCTGACCTTGTAGAGCTATTAAAAAGTCAATCTATTTCTGCTCTTGGTATGGATGCAATCCCGAGAATATCTAGGGCACAAAACATGGACGCCCTTTCATCTATGAGCTCAATTGCCGGTTACAAGGCCTCTCTAATTGCCGCAGATACTCTCGATAAATATTTCCCGATGATGATGACTGCGGCAGGCACTATTCCTCCTTCGAAAGCCCTGATTCTAGGCGCAGGTGTTGCAGGATTGCAAGCCATTGCTACCTGCAGAAAGTTAGGAGCTGTTGTTGAAGCCTACGATGTTCGCCCTGTTGTTAAGGAACAAGTAGAAAGCCTGGGTGCTAAATTTGTTGAGATTCCTTTGGAAGAAGAGAATACCGAAACCAAAGGTGGTTATGCAAAAGAACTATCCAAAGATAGCCAAGAACGACAAAAACAGGTTATCCATGAGCATGTTAAGAAATCAGATATTGTGATTACAACTGCTCTGATTCCTGGCCGACCAGCACCACTACTTGTTACTAAGGAAATGGTTAGCGACATGAAACCTGGCTCTGTTATTGTCGATCTTGCTGCAGAAAATGGTGGAAATTGTGAGCTTACCGAAGCTGGAAAAACGGTTAATGCAGATGGCGTAAATATCGTAGGTCCTGTTAACCTGCCAAGTCAGCTATCTAACCATGCAAGTATGTTGTATGCTAAAAACATGCTGAATCTCCTTAACCTTCTCATTAAAGAGGGAGCAGCAGATTTTAACTTTGAAGACGAAATCCTACTTAATACCACGATTACTCATCAGGGTGAGCTCATCTCCCCTTCAATTAAGAATAACTGAATTAGGAATTAGGAATATGCTTGCCTATTCCTAATTCTCCTATTCCTAATTAACTAACTATGTCTGCCTTAATTTTTTCTCTCTTTATTTTCGTGCTCGCCTGCTTTATTGGCTTTGAGCTAATTTCGAAAGTTCCTCCTACCCTTCATACTCCATTAATGAGTGGAGCTAATGCAATTTCAGGTATCACCATTGTGGGTGCTTTAATTGTAGCAGGATCTTTGGGTGAAGAACTTGGCAAGTGGATCGGTTTTGCAGCCATCATACTAGCCACAATTAATGTGGTTGGGGGATTTATGGTGACCGATCGTATGTTGGAGATGTTTAAGAAAAAGGAGGATGACAAATGATTAGTCAACTCTTACCTGAAGCCATTGCAGCCTGGCTTCCCGACTCCATTCAACTTCTTTACCTGGTTGCCACTGCTTTTTTTATTCGAGGACTGAAGCTTCTCAATTCCCCGGCAACAGCCCGAAAAGGTAACCAACTTGCAGCCACGGGGATGCTAATTGGAGTAGTTGTCACTTTATTTGATCAGGAAATCATCTCTTTTGAACTCATCATTATTGGAGTCATCATTGGTAGCCTTATTGGTGTATTGCTTGCCAAAAAAGTAGCTATGACGGCAATGCCTGAGCTTGTAGCTGTATTCAATGGGTTTGGAGGTGCTGCTTCCGCTCTTGTGGCCTGGGGTGAATTTGCCAGAACCACCGATATTTCAGCTTTCGATACTACAAGCCTGGTAACTATTGGCCTAAGTATCTTTATTGGGGCAGTTACCTTTACTGGTAGTTTTATCGCATTTGGAAAGCTTAAGGGTTTCATTTCAGGAAATGCTATAACCTTCCCGGGGCTTAATGTAATTAACATTGCGTCGATGCTGGGAGTGTTAGTGTTAATAGGCGTATTTACTTTTGATGCTTCAAATACCACAATTTTCTGGGTAATCATTGGGGTATCCCTTTTGATCGGTATTACTTCCGTGATCCCAATCGGTGGAGCAGATATGCCAGTAGTAATCTCCTTACTTAATTCCTATTCAGGTATAGCTGCTTCGATGGCTGGCTTTGTGCTCGGCAACAACCTGCTTATAGTTTCCGGAGCGTTGGTTGGTGCTGCTGGACTCATCCTAACCAATATTATGTGTAAGGCAATGAACCGCTCTTTAGCCAATGTGATTTTTGGATCATTCGGAGGTGATGGTGGAGCTACCGGTGGAGGCGGAGCTGGCGGTGATAAATCAGTGAACGAAACTTCTGCAGAGGACCTGGCCATTCAAATCGCTTATGCGGGTAAAGTAGTTATAGTACCTGGCTATGGTTTAGCAGTAGCCCAGGCACAACATATTATAAAAGAAGTAGCCACAAAACTTGAATCGAAAGGTGTTCAGGTTAAATATGGAATTCATCCTGTGGCGGGAAGAATGCCTGGTCATATGAATGTACTTCTCGCAGAGGCAGACGTCCCTTATGACTTATTATATGACATGGATCAAATTAACCCTGAATTTAACACTACCGATGTAGTACTCATTATCGGTGCGAATGACGTTGTAAATCCAATGGCCAAAACATCCCCCGGAAGCCCCATTTATGGCATGCCTATTCTCAATGTTGATGAAGCAAAAAGAACGGTGGTATTTAAGCGTAGCCTAAGTGTGGGTTATGCCGGTATTGATAATCCACTTTTCTATGAACAAAAAAATCAGATGTTTTTTGGGGACGCGAAAAAGAGTCTTCAGGCGTTGAACGAAGCGTTAAATGAGGTATAAACACTTTTATGAAGTATAATTCACTTATTCTTACTCTCGGAATTCTTTTAATCTCGCTTTCCGGTTGCAAGCAAGACTGTTCCGACCCGAATATTAATGTAAGCGAAACTCAATTAGCTGAAGATATTGCAGCCATTGACGCCTATCTGGCTGAAGAGGGAATAGATGCCGAAGTACACCCATCTGGAATTCGTTATGTCATTAAAAGAGAAGGTGATGGAGATCGACCCGATGCTTGTGCCCAGGTTTTTGTAACCTATGAAGGGCGGCTGATTAGTAATGGAAATGTCTTCGATGGCAGGACTTCTCCAACAGCTTTGGATTTAGATACCGTAATCCCTGGTTGGAGAATCGGGATACCACTTATTAAAGATGGCGGGCGCATTAGCTTATACATTCCCTCCGTATTGGCATATGGATCAAGTGGAACCGTAGGCGTACCAGAGGATGCCAATCTTTATTTTGAAGTACTGATATTTGATGTGCGGTAAGAAGGTTTGATCACTCCGTGCTAAACCATTTGGTTAGCACTTCTTGCATATCGCTTAATTTAACAGGCTTTGGCAAGAAGTCCTTCATCCCTGCATCCAGACATTTTTTTCGATCTTCTTCCATAGCATTAGCGGTCATCGCTATAATTATGGGAAGTTTTGGAATTTCGGACTCAATCTTATGAATCATCTTTGTTGCCTCTACCCCATCCATTTCTGGCATTTCCATATCCATTAACACCAGATCATAAGCAATCATTTTACACATTTGTACCGCTTCAACCCCATTCCCGACTACATCGCAAGACAACCCGAATCTATTAAGCATTTTCCCGGCAACTTTCTGGTTAATAGGATTATCCTCAGCAAGTAGAATTTTTAAGTCACTGGCTATCTTAACAGGTTTTTTAGATTCCTTTTCATCACTGTCTTCTTTTTTTATTTGGTTTAGAAATACTCTCTCTAGTTTATGAAATAGCAGGGTTTGCTTGATGGGCTTAGTCAGAGATAGATTAAAAAGAGCCTTCCACTCTTCTCCTTTTAAATCCATTATGGAACTCAAAAGTACAAGGGGCAGATCTAGCTTTGAGTACATTTTCCTGATCTCCTCCGCTACCTGAATCCCATTTTTATTAGGCATATGCATATCAACAATCCCGAGATCAAAATCTTTTAACTTTGGAATAGAACTTATAAAGCTTTCACTATCGCTAAAGGTTGTCACCTTCATACCCACCTTTTCGCACTGTTTTTTAAGGATAATGAGGTTCGTATCTGTATCATCCAGGATGAACACATTCCTGTCTTCAAGGGTAGCGGATTGAAAGGGATTGAATTCTTTTTCGCTCTTTTTCAGAGGGATTGAAAAAGTAAACGTACTACCTACCCCTTGTTCACTTTCTACTGAGATATCTCCCCCCATTAAGTCTACAAGCCGCTTACTTATAGCGAGACCAAGTCCTGTTCCTCCAAATTTTCTGGTGGTACTTGCATCAATTTGAGAGAAAGATTTAAAGAGCTTCTCCTGTTTACTGTGTTCAATACCTATCCCTGTATCCTTAACCTTAAAACGTAAACTTAAAGCATCATCCCCTGTTTCTTCTTCAAGATCGATTGTTATTAGTACCTCCCCTTCTTCAGTAAACTTTAGTGCATTTCTGGTAAGATTTACCAATACCTGTTGTATTCGGGTAGAATCCCCAAAAACATAATCAGGAACATGATCCTCGATATCATAGAGAAGTTCAATCTTCTTCCCTATGTCAGTAGCTGAAACTAAATCGAGTACATCTTCTACCAAATAAGCTACTGAGAACTCTACTTCTTCGAGATCAAACTTTCCTGATTCAATCTTAGCATAATCCAGTATGTTGTTAATAATCCCAAGCAGGTTATCACCACTTTTATAGATCGTCTTTACAAAATCTCTTTGCTCATCATTTAAGTTAGTATCTCTTAGTAACCCAGTAATACCTATTACAGCGTTAAGAGGAGTTCTTATCTCATGGCTCATCGTAGAAAGAAACTGGGTCTTCGCCCTTGCTCCTGCTTCAGCAGCTTCTTTAGCTTCAAAAAGCTCTTTCTCTGTTTGAATGCGTTGAGCGATCTCCTGCTCCAACTCATTATTCTTCTCTTCCAGACTCTTAGTTCTTTCCTGTACCGTTTCCTCCAGGCCCTGGTTTATATGGACAGTTTGATCTTTTCTGAATCCTGCTAATGCTGAAAGACTCCCAAGAAAAAAAGGAGCAGTATCAATAATCCAATGCAAGGGGTTTCCCGCTTGAACTTCCAAAGCGGATTGAAATGAGAGTTCTAACCCTTGTAAGTTGATATCAAATATTGTTGCTACTATCGGGAACAGAAACCCAAAACAAATTCCAATAAGAGTATAGTTGACAGTATTTGGATATTTTTTCCCAGATGATTTCGAATTCATATAATCTTAAAAGAACTGAACGATTCTAATGATTCTATTTTTAGGCAAGAGTCGCCATTTTCTAATACAAAACAAAAAAACAGCATCATATTTCTAAATGAAACTTCCTCGCAAAACTAAACAGCAAAAAGAGCGAGCGCTCGAAATACTCAATGAGTTGTACAGATATTACCCAAATCCTGTTTGTGAGCTGGACCACCGAAATCCTTTTGAATTGCTAATAGCTACTATTCTAAGCGCCCAATGCACCGATGTACGAGTGAATATGGTGACTCCAAAATTGTTCGAGACCTATCCAACTCCCGAACTAATGGCAGAAGCTCCTTTAGAAGAACTGGAAGAATTGGTACGAACTACAGGCTTTTACAGAAACAAAGCGAAATCTCTGAAAGAAACATCTAAAACATTGGTTGAAAAATTTGATGGTAAGGTACCACAAACCATGGACGAACTTCTTACCCTAAGGGGAGCAGCCAGAAAAACGGCTAATGTTGTACTTGGTAATGCTTTCAATATAAACCACGGTGTAGTTGTAGACACCCATGTAAAAAGATTTGCCAATCGTTATGGGCTTACAAAACACAAAACCAACACGGATAAAATAGAGAAAGATCTTGTGGCTTTATTTCCGAGGGAGAGCTGGACCGATTTGTCTCATCTTATTATTCACCATGGCAGAGGCCCTTGTAAAGCGCGGTTTTCAAAGGCACCTGACCATCCACTGTGCATTAATTATGGGACAAAATGCGAGTGCCAAAAGATGAGAGAGGAGCAGAATTCCTAATCTCCTCTATTCCCTTAGTGATATTGATTCCTTCTATCACGCCATAAGTTTTGTGTGATTTGATAGAAATTTTTAAAGTCCATTTCTTCATAAAAATTTTAATGCCAACCTAACTGAGGAATACGAGATGAGCGAGCACATGAAAGATGGAGATATTAGCAAATGCCCTTTCTTTAACGGAGCACTAAGAGAAACTGCTGGTGGTGGAGCAAGAAATACCGAATGGTGGCCAAACAAATTGAACCTATCCATTCTTCGACAACATTCTTCGTTGTCAGATCCTATGGATTCCGATTTCAATTACGCTGAAGAATTCAAAAAACTCGATCTCGAAGCGTTAAAAAAGGACTTAACTGAGCTCATGACTGATTCTCAAGATTGGTGGCCAGCTGATTTCGGTCATTACGGTCCTTTGATGATAAGAATGGCATGGCATAGCGCGGGAACTTATCGAGTGACTGATGGTCGCGGAGGTGGCGGAGCAGGTACCCAACGATTTGCTCCCCTGAATAGCTGGCCTGATAATGTGAATCTGGATAAAGCCCGATTATTACTCTGGCCCATCAAACAGAAATATGGACGCCAAATTTCCTGGGCAGATCTTATGATACTCGCTGGAAATATCGCCCTCGAATCTATGGACTTTAAAACCTTTGGCTTTGCCGGAGGTCGTGAAGATGTGTGGGAGCCAGAAGAAGATATCTACTGGGGCTCGGAAGGAGAATGGTTAGGATCTCAGCGCCATACTAATGACGGCGAATTAGAAAAACCATTGGGCGCCGACCATATGGGGCTTATTTACGTAAACCCCGAAGGCCCAAATGGCGAGCCTGATCCTGCCAAGTCTGCACATTATATACGCCAAACATTTGCCCGAATGGCAATGAATGATGAAGAGACGGTAGCCCTAATAGCCGGAGGACACACTTTTGGAAAGGCACATGGCGCCGGTTTAGAATCTAATCTTGGAGCCGACCCTGAAGGCGCTAGTATTGAAGAAATGGGAATGGGCTGGAAAAGCTCTTATGAATCCGGAATAGCAGGCGATACCATTACCAGTGGACTGGAAGGAACCTGGACACAAACCCCTACCAAATGGAGTAATTTCTTTTTTGAGAACCTGTTTGGCTATGAGTGGGAGTTAACTAAAAGCCCGGCTGGCGCGTGGCAATGGCAGCCAAAGGACGGAGCTGGAGCAGCTGAAATACCGGATGCCCATGATGCTGAGAAAAAGCATGCTCCATTTATGCTTACCACAGATTTGGCATTAAGAGTTGATCCTGACTACGAAAGGATTTCCAGACGATTTCTAGAAAACCCGGATCAATTTGCAGATGCATTTGCAAGGGCATGGTTCAAATTAACACATCGTGATATGGGACCAAGAGTGCTTTATTTAGGAGACGATGTACCAGAAGAAGTACTACTTTGGCAAGACCCGATCCCTGCTATTGATTTCGAATTAATTGATGGTGAAGATATTGAAACCCTAAAAGTACAGATCCTTGATTCCGGGCTCTCTGTTTCAGAATTAGTTTCTGCGGCATGGGCCTCCGCCTCTACGTTTAGAGGATCAGATAAAAGAGGTGGTGCAAACAGTGGAAGAGTTCGATTAGCTCCACAAAAAGACTGGACGGTCAATAACCCGACTCAGCTTGAGAAAGTGATCAATACCCTGGAAGTAATCCAACAAGGCTTTAATGAGTCGCAATCTGGAAACAAAAAGGTATCCATTGCTGATCTTATTGTTCTTGGCGGATGTGCCGGTGTTGAACAGGCAGCAAAAAATGCCGGAAGTGACATTTCTGTTCCATTCACTCCCGGAAGAACGGATGCTTCACAAGAAGAAACAGATGTGGAATCATTTGGATGGTTAGAGCCGGCAGCAGATGGCTTCCGTAATTACTTCGATCCAAAACACAATACTACTGCTGAAGAAATGCTTGTTGACAAGGCACAGTTATTGACACTTTCGGTTCCTGAAATGACTGTTCTGGTTGGAGGTATGCGAGTATTAGACACTAATTTTGATGGTTCAACGCATGGTGTGTTTACCAATAATCCGGGCACTTTATCTAACGATTTCTTCAAGAACGTGCTGGATCTGAATAATACCTGGCAAGCAACTTCCGATACTCAAGATGTATTTGAAGGAAGGGATAGAAAAACAGGTGAGCTTACATGGACAGGCACACGAGCTGATCTAATTTTTGGCTCAAACTCTGAGTTAAGAGCAATAGCTGAAGTGTATGCAAGCGATGATGCACAGGCTAAATTCGTTTCAGATTTTGCAAATGCATGGGATAAAGTGATGAATCTTGATCGCTTTGACCTGGATTAACCCATCAAACAATTTAAAAGTCATTCCTGCCTGTCCACCGTACTTTTACTATGGAAGGCGGGCGAAGGCAGGAATCCAGATTCCGGCTTTCGCTGCGGAATGATCTAAACAACAATTCTATTTCATAGCTAAATCAGTATAAGGCAATCTTGTATTGCCCTTTCTTTTTAACATCATCAGGAGAATGCATGGATTTTTTTGACTTGATTCGCGCCGGGAACATTGAGGAAATAAAGCAGCAGGTTGAAGGCGATCAATCGCTTCTCAATACTCCCGATTCCAAGGGCTTTTCCCCTCTTATTTTGGCCTGTTATGTAAATCAGGAAGATGTCGTAAAGTACCTTCTTGAAGAAGGGGTACCTGTAAATGGCAGGGATGTAATGGGTAATACCGCACTAATGGGAGTAGCATTTAAAGGAAATGTTTCTATTGCCAAACTTCTTCTGGAGCACGGTGCTGATATAAATCTCCAAAACAAAAAGAAAGAAACTGCCCTGATTTACGCCGTATCTTTTGCTCAAGCATCAATGGCTAAAACATTGCTCGAAGCCGGAGCTGATAAAACTCTTGTTGCTGAGAACGGAAATACTGCTGCTGATTACGCAGAATTCAAGGGATTATCGGAGTTGGTGACTCTTTTAAGCAAATACTAGAAACAGAGTTTTTTCCTCTTTGGGAATCCTCTAATAAAAGTTTTTACCCACCCCTTTCCCCTCCCAAGAGGGGAACTCCTATAACCAAATAGATTCTCCAACAAAGAGCCTCCCCTCCACCGGAGGGGATTGAGGGGTGGGTAAGATTCTTGAAAACCAAGAGGAAATTGCTTTTCGATTCATCACTCACATATTCTTTAGGGTAGGGTAACTTTTGAGTTGGTTGTTTTATGGTAAAAACAACCAACTCAACCCATGAAAACCACCACCTACTTACTAATAATTATTCCAATTCTATTAATCCTGCTCAGAATTGGCATCAGTAAGGAATCTCAAAAGAACTTCTACTCTGAGACACTTTACAATGTAGAATATGATTTCGCTGTAAAAGGCGATAGCACTCCATATTCAGTTACTACCTTTTTCCCGGAAAACACTATCCGACAGGAAGTCATAACAGAAGAATTTTCCGGCCTTGTATGGGAGGATGGCCTCAATAAAAAAATGGCGTGGAGAGGAGAATCAACTGAGAATATAGACCTCTCCTATACATTCGCCTTCAGAGGAAAACGCCTAAAAGTCCATATTGATCCTGCGTTATCAATGAATGACATCCAGCCGGATGGAATAACCTGGATCTCTCCTACTCCTTTTATTCAATCCAACGATTTTAAAATTCAGCGTCTTTCCAACGTACTTGCGTCGGATTCGATCAATACGTTATCTGAAATAAGCTCTTCCTTTTATGAGTTCGTACATAAAATCCCTTCAAGTTCGACCGATGAGCTTACCGATGCGGTAACAGCTTTAACCCAGTACGAAGCTTCCTGCAATGGGAAAAGCAGGCTGCTAGTGGCTTTATTCCGTGCCAAAGGTATTCCAGCCCGCATGGTGGGGGGAATCATATTGGAGGACATTACTAAAAAAACTTCCCATGCATGGGTTGAAGCAAAACTCGGAAATACCTGGGTCCCTTTTGATGCATTAAACGGCCACTTTGCCGAAATCCCGGCAAACTACCTGGAATTGTACAAAGGCGATGAATTCCTAATTACCCGTTCAAAGAATATTGAATTCGATTATTTATATAACATCGAATCAGAGCGAATAAATCACTATCCCACTTTTGCTGCCATTAACCTTTGGGATGTATTAGACAAAACCGGGATTCCTAAAAAGCCCCTTACTTTTCTTTTACTCCTCCCTCTTGGCGCTTTTTTGGTCTCGGTTTTTAAAAATGTGGTAGGTCTGAAAACCTTTGGAGTTTTTCTACCGGTACTAATCGCCTTTGCTTTTATGGAAATGGGGACCTTAATCGGATTAGGCTATTTCACTATGATCATTGTAGCAATAGCATTAATGAATTTTCCATTGGAAAAGTGGCGCATTTTGCACACACCGAAAATTAGTGTAATGCTAACTGCAGTAGCCATTATTAGTATTATCGCTTTAACAATTTTCTTCAAGACGGGCTGGCTAGATCCCACTAAAGCCCTTGTGTTCCCAATTATCATCATAACCATGATGGCTGAAAAATTTGCCCGCAAAGTAGAAGAAGATTCTCCGAAAAAGGCTATTAATGTGTACTTACAAACACTCATCGTTACCCTGGTTTGTGTATGGGTATTCTCGTCAACACTGATTCAGAATTTCCTTATCACCTTCCCCGAAATCTTATTCACTATTGCTGCTTTAAATCTACTGCTCGGAAGGTGGATTGGGTTACGGTTTACAGAATTTTCACGCTTTGCAGCATTAAAAGGAGTTTAATCATGCTTACTTCACTTTTTTCGAACTCAAAGCCGTTAAAAGAGAACGTATTGGGCATCAACCAGCGAAATGTTGACCTGATATTTTCCCATAACCAGAGAAAGCATTACAAGCTTGCTGATGATAAGGCTGAAACAAAACTGGTACTAGAGCCAAGAGGCCTTTCTTGTCCTATAACCTATGCCATGATTTCCAATATTGGTGGGATAGAGTCTAAATGGAAAAAACTTAGAGCCCATCATTCGTTGGTCATAAAGCCTGCTAAAGGTAGTGGTGGTGGCGGGATACTTGTCCTTCACAAAAAAGAAGGTGACTGGTACAAAGGTTCTTCAATCATCCAAGAGCGCGAGATATTCTCGCACATCGCAAATATCATTTTTGGAGTATACTCCTTTGGTGATTCAGACAGAGCCATTATCGAACAGTGCATTCAACCTCATGCCTTCTTTGGTAACATCTACTCGGAAGGAGTACCGGATGTACGGATTATTACCGTAAAAGGAGTTCCGGTTTTAGGAATGCTCAGGTTGCCTACTGAGGCATCGGACGGGAAAGCCAATCTACATCAAGGAGGGCTTGGAGTGGGTATTGATATGGAGACAGGAATATTGACTCATGTATATGATGGCAAGGAGTACTCCACTCACCATCCGGATTCAGGGAATCAAATTACGGGCTTAACTCTCCCCCATTGGGATGAAATAATCGCACTTTCTAAAGAAGTTTCCAGGGCATTTCCTCTAGAGTATCTGGGAATAGATATAGTGATTGACAGAGAAATGGGACCAACTGTGTTGGAGATTAATGTTCGACCTGGATTAGGAATCCAAATGGCGAATAAGAAGGGGCTTAAAAAAGAAATTCTAAGAAAAATTGAAGTATAGGGTAGGGTAAACCTTAACCCGGTTGTTTTATAAGTAAACAACAAAAATTTGAATCATGAATTACGCAAAACCTTCAACCCCTTACATTTTGATTCTGCTGTTCATTTTTGCAGTAACAGCATTTGATTTGATGCTATTGAGCAAAAAGAACAGCTCGGTTATTGAAATCAGTACCACGATTGAAAAAGAATCGGAAGTAAATGAGTTACGCCCTGTTATCACTTACACTCAAAGCTTAAACCATATAGCGCCATGAGAAAAAGTACATTTTCAGCAAAGGATATGCTCAGAACAGTTGGACATTTAACAAGTGTTCCGTACCCTTGGAAATGGCTGAAAATGTGTGTCAACAGCAGGTATTCGAAAAGATCTTTAGAGAATCGGCTCCTCAATTACGCAATTACTTGTATTACAAATGCGGTAATCTGGAGCGTGCAAATGACCTGGTTCAGGATGCTTTTGCAAAACTTTGGGAGAAATGTAAATCGGTGGTACCGGATGCTGCTCTTCCCTTTTTATACACCGTTGCTAAAAACCTGATGCTCAACCTGATCAAAAAGGATAATGTGCGGTTTGAGTACGCCTCCAATTATGATGGAGAAACGCTCAACAGCGAACATCCTGAATTTGAGATGGAAATGAATGAGTACAAAACCAAACTTGAATCAGCTATTGCTGCCCTGCCTGAAGGACAAAGAGAAGTGTTCCTGATGAACAGAATTGACAAACTGACTTACAAACAAATCGCTGAACGACTGGAAGTTTCCCAAAAGGCGGTTGAAAAAAGAATGAGTAAAGCACTACTAAAATTAAAGGACGTATTACAAGGTCATTAAGCCGTGTCAAACGAAAAACCACATATCAATGATGAAACCTTTCTAGCCCGCTGGCTTGCTGGTGAACTAAGTGAGGAAGAAGTAAAAGCCTTTGAGAACCACGAGGAATTCGGGGACTTCAAAAAAATAGCTTCTGTTTCAGATTCTCTTTCCGTTCAGGAGTTTGATGTTGATAATGAGTTTTCAAGACTGAAAGATCGAATTGAAAAACCTCAGCAAGCCACCATCTTTACTCTTCCTCGTGCGCGGTTTATTTCTATTGCTGCTACCATCCTCATTGCTGCATTCACTGGCCTATATCTGGCATTCTTCCAAAGCTCAGGACTGAATTTATACCAAACCGCATTTGGAGAAACAAAAATCATCATTCTTCCTGATGGGTCCGAGATAGTATTAAATGCAAACTCTTCACTTTCTTTTGATGAAGAGCAATGGGAAACGTCACGCCTGATCACTTTAGATGGCGAAGCTTTTTTTGATGTCACTTCCGGAAATACCTTCAAAGTTAGCACTCCTTTAGGAGAGGTAGAGGTATTAGGCACCGAGTTCAATGTAAAGAACCGAAAGGGCTTATTTACTGCTACCTGTTATGAAGGAAGGGTTGCCGTAAAAGCAGCTAATATTGAACGTGTTCTTGAAGCAGGTTCTCAAATTCAATTCGAAGTTGGTGCCATTGTTTCTGAATCAGGGTTTGAAGATGTGCTTCGCCCTTCATGGATGAGTGGTATCATCACTTTAGAAAATGTACCGTTGGAGGTGGCTTTTGATGAAGTAACAGCTCAGTATGGAGTCACCTTTTTCAATGTACCTGACAATGATGAACTCAGGTTTACCGGAAGCTTTCCTACCAATAATGTAGATACCGCATTAAGACTAGTATTGGAGCCTTTCGGGTTTGCCTATTCGTATAATTCTGATACAAAAACGCTTACCATTCATAATTAACAATGAAGTTTCTAGGACTTGGGTTGCTATGGATAGGGTTAGCCATACCCCTATTTGGTCAGAGTATTAGCTATTCTGCGAATGAGAAGCCATTGCCAGAAATCCTGGAGGATATCTCAGATAATTATGCTGTCTTCTTCTCCTACTCAGTAACTGAAATCCCTGCCGAGCCTATCAGTATTGAAGTAGATAACACCTCCCTATCTGTTTTTTTGGTGAAGATTTTAAGTCCATATGGATTGAGTTTTGAGGTAGTCGAAGGAAATTTCATAGCCATTAAGCCGGCTGAAGAAATTGGAGCTTTGCTTTCTTTTCACGTCATCGATTCTGAGACCGGAGATCCCATTGAACTCGTACTAGCTCGGCAGTTGAATAGCTATAAAGGTACCTATTCTGACCTAGACGGTTACATCGAGCTATATGTAAACAAGCCTTCACAATATGAAGTTGAACTCACCCATTTAGGATATGAGAGCCAAACTTTCCAGGCACTAGAGCTTTATACTTCAGCAAATACTACCATAGCCTTAACCCCAAAAAGTTCTGAGTTGGGAAGTATCACTGTTACGGAATACCTCAATACCGGGATTATTGTTAAAGAGGACGCTTCAACAGTAACTATCCGCCCACAAAACATGAACGTTCTTCCGGGGCTTTCAGAACCTGATGCCTTGTATTCTCTACATGCTCTTCCCGGAATAAATGCTCAAGATGAATCTGCTTCCGGGCTAAACATTCGGGGAGGTTCTAACGATCAGGTATCTATGTATTGGGATGATATTCCTCTGTATCACACCGGGCATTACTTTGGACTGGTGAGTGCTGTCATCCCTTCAAGCATTAACTCGGTGAATGTGTATCGAAGTGCAATTCCAACACAATTTGGTGGTGCTACCTCAGGATTGCTGGAAATGAAGGGGCCTACTTTTTTGCCTCGAAAAACCTCTGGAGATGTTAATTCCAACCTAACTCATGCCAGTGGATCTATTGCTGTACCCTTCAAAAAACATGGCTTTTTATTCTCAGGCAGACGCTCTTATACCGACATCTATCAATCCGCCACTTTCGATGCTTTCCAGGATAAACTGTTTAATGCTTCCGAATTTTCCAGAGATGGACAGCCCATTGAAATAGAAGATGGAGAAGGCGATGAAGTAGAAAAACAGGAGCTGGTATTCTGGGATTTTAATGGAAAGTGGATTTGGCAACCAGACTACAGGAATCAACTTTCCATTAGTGTATTTACGAATGGGAATAAACTCGATTACCGAACTACCAATGAGGGTGAGCAAAATGCGCAGTTTCAATTTCATGAGGTAAATACTGCAGGCATAAACCTTGCGTGGGATCGTTTCTGGAGCGATCGTTTTGAAAGCAGAATAAGTGCATCCGTTTCTTCTTATGATTTAGAATATGACTTTCTTCTGCAAAGAGAAGTAGACCCGGCAGAATTTGAAGCCAGTGAACAACTTTCCAAACTCGATGATCATGATGAAGAAGACGATGAGGAGGAAGATGAAGAGGAAGACCCATTTGATGGAGGTTTTGCAAGCGGAGTAGACTCACTTAGCGATCGGGCATTACGAACGAACAATATTCTAAATACCGAAATCCGGGCAATCAATACCCTTTCACTGGGTAATAATCAGCTCAAATTCGGTGGTCAATTAAATATCCTCGATGTCGATTTTACCCTCTCTCAAGTAAGTACTTATGAAGATGATTTTTTTGATAGAACAAAGAACTCTGGCATCGGCTATTCCCTGTTTGGAAATTATATATTCGGAGTAGGACAACCTTTTCGGATAGATGCGGGAGTAAGAGCCAGCAGGTTCGGATTTGTAGATATTTACACCATAGATCCTCAATTGAATATCTCCTACTCCCCGACAAACTGGCTTCAACTAAAAGCCTCTACTGGCCGATATCATCAATACATCCGAACTTTGAAAAACTTCGACAACTCCATTTCCAGTAGAACAGAAGAAATTTGGTATATGTCGGATAAAGAAGATTTCCCTGTGCTCAGAAGTGAGCAAATATCAGGAGGTTTTGTGGTTCAACATAGTGGCTGGCTATTAGATGCAGAAGCTTATTCAAGAAGAATAAATGGCCTGATTTCTTTGAACTATAACTTTGGGGGCTTGGAACTAGATGATGAAGAATCAAGCGGTGAAGACATAATTCACGGTCTGGATGTACTTCTTAGAAAACGAATTAATAATTACCGGGCATGGATCAGTTATTCCCTTGTAGATGCAGAAAGTTTTTTTCCGGATTTTGAAGACGAGCGATTTCCTTCCTTCCTTGATCAAAAGCATCAGCTTCAGATTGTTCAAAGTCTGGAAATTGGAAACTTTGAGTTTTCTACAGGTTGGACCTTTAAAACAGGAGCTCCTTATACCGAACCTCAAAACGAAGAAGTTATTGAGGTAGTAGAAGTTGACGAAGGAGAAACAGAAACAGAAACTTTCTTTGTGATAGAATGGGGGGAAACAAATAGTAAACGACTACCTAATTATCATCGCCTGGACTTTTCGATTTGGTATAAGGTACCCCGAACGCTATCCCGATCATTCAATGCTGAAGTAGGACTTTCTTTCCTTAATCTTTATGATCGTACCAATATCCTGAATCGTTTCTACTACCCGGACGAAATTGATAGCGACGAAGAAATTGAAATTGTTGAAGAAGAGAGGTATTTACTTGGGTTCACCCCAAACCTGAATATCAAAATCTCCTTCTAAATGGAAGAATTGCTATTTAATTCTTACTCCGACCCTATCCCTCCGGTAAGATTTGATATTCAGCAAATTCCGCATCACCAGAATGGGCATTCGCTGGTTGTTTTCTATGATGCTTTAGGATATTTGACTCCTGACTTCGCTCTCCCTATGGAATCCCAAACTATGCTTTCTTTACTGGATGGCAATCGAAGTGTAGAAGATATTTTGAAATTCAGTTCCGATGAGGTAACTAAAGAACAAGTACTGGGATATATCCGCCACCTGGATGAACATGGGCTTCTTCAGTCTGAGTACTTTAACAGTCACTCCGAACTTATCGAAACCGAGTACGAAGCTTCGGCCATTCACCTCAGCAATACTGCGGGGATATCTTATCCGAAAAATCCGGAAGAACTTTCAACCTGGCTAGATGAAGCGTTCAATACTTATGAACAATCAACTCCAGTAATGGAAGCTAAAGCTCTATATGCTCCCCACATCGATCCAAGGGTTGGATTAAGTAGTTATGTAAAAGCTTTTTCAGCGATAAAAAACCTTACTCCAAAAAAAGTAGTGATTCTCGCTACCTCTCACTATTCAGGATGGTATGACAAACTCTACCAGGAGACTCCCTTTGTAATCAGCCAAAAAAACTTCTCCCTCCCCAATGGAGAAACAGCTTCCAACACTTCTTTTAATGAGGTCATTCTGAACTCGTTTCAGAATCTTTCTCAGCCAGGAGTATCATTCCAAGACCGCGCCCATCGCATAGAACACAGCATCGAACTTCACCTCCTCTTTTTAAATCATATTTGGAGTCATGAGTTTGAAATAATCCCAATTCTTGTGGGCGGACTCGATGAACTGTTCTATTCCACAAATAGCTTTAGAGAAGAACAGGTAGAAGCTTTCACTCAATTACTGAGAAAAGAATATGCCGATGATGAAGACACCTTCTTCCTGATCAGCGGAGACCTTTCACACATTGGGCATAAATTTGGCGACCAAAAGCCAGCATCACAACTATTTGATGAGGTAAAGCTTAATGATGAGCGCTTCCTCGAAATCGGAGCAACCGGAAGTCCGGATAAACTATTAGGCTTAATGAAAGAGGAATACGATCCCTATAGAATTTGTGGTTTCCCTCCCCTTTTCACCTTCCTCAAAACGTTTCCTGGTTTAAAAGGCGAGATTCTCTCTTATGATCTTTGGGATGAACGAGAACAAGAAAGTGCGGTTAGTTTTGGCTCGATTTTATTCAATTAACAGTGGTTTAATGATCAATGGTTCAATTTTCAATTAAGAATTTTCTTTTTGTCATTTCGAGCGGAGCGAGAAATCTAAAGATTGCCTTTGTTTACATAAATCAGATTTCTCACATTCGTTCGAAATGACAAGCCTCCAACTAATTCTTAATTGCGAAATTGATAATTGACCAATTGATCATTGAATAATTGCCTACTGTTTAATCTCCATCTTCTCAGCGAGGTAATCACAAAAATCCATCATGTCTCCTGAAATGCGTTCATCAGCAGTTGATCGCTGAAGAGTATCTGCCATAGAAACTAGTGTTTGATGGAAGAATATCTTCATCTCATCCACGGTCATATCTTTGGTCCAAAGGTCTAGCTTTAAGGTGTCTTTATTCCGGGAATCCCAAAGCGACAGTAGCATCGCCCGGCACTGGGCTTCACTTTTTCCCTGCATGTCATCGGCATTCCAGAGAATGTTTGTTGGAATATGTTGCTCGTCTAGTTCTACCGTGATGTGAATTTGTTTCTTGTGCATGTATAGGGCTTTTTGATTGGCGCTAAAGATACACCTGTTTCATTTAAAAAATGCTTTTAGAACCGGAATTTGTGTTAGTCTGAATCATTGGAAGCTGCTACTTTGTAAACAAAAAATTCCACATGCCTCGTCCCATCATTAACCACAATTCTATAAGTGAACTTCATGAATTCCTGAAGTTAGATAAACCTACTCACCCGCTAGTATCGGTAATCAATGTGGGAGAACTACAACATGGTGAAGAACAAATAGGAACCAGAATCTCCTCCGATATGTATTGCATCGCTCTGAAAGATTCTAATTGTGGATTGGATTACGGTCGTAACTCTTATGATTTTGCTGAGGGCGTATTAATGTTTACTGCTCCGGGTCAGGTAATCACAATAACCCGGGCGCAAGAACCTGGAGAGGTTGAAGGATGGCTCCTCTATTTCCATCCGGATTTAATAAGGAAAACTAATCTCGGTTCAAACATCGATAATTACTCTTTCTTCTCTTATGAGGTATATGAAGCCCTTCATTTGTCTGAACAAGAGGAGCAGGTTTTTTTGAACTGCAAGGATATGATTCAAACTGAGATTAATGAGCGTATTGATAATCATAGTCAGCAGGTATTGGTTTCCAATATTGAACTACTGCTCAATTATAGCCTAAGATTTTACGAGCGCCAGTTTAATACGCGGTCGGCTCACAACAAGGACATTGTTTCGAAAGTGGAATCCTTAATGAAGGACTATTTCAACCAGGGATTACTACTGCAATCCGGACCCCTTACTATTCAATACCTTGCTGAACACTGTCATCTCTCTCCTAATTATCTCAGTGATCTGCTTAAAAAAGAAACAGGAAGATCTGCTAAAGATCATATAAATGACTTCCTGATTAATAAAGCGAAGAATATGCTTCTTGGATCAGACGATTCGGTAAGTGGCATCGCTTATGAATTGGGATTTAACTATCCCCATTATTTCAGTCGCCTGTTCAAAAATAAAACCGGAATGACTCCCAACGAATACCGGGAAGTGAATTGACCAGCGTTTGAGATACGGAGCACATTGAACATTGAACATTGAACATTGAACAATGTACCTTCTTCATACCACACCAGTAAATTGTGTGCTCCTTTCCCTATTCCGTGTTCTAGAGTATTACTGTTTGTTCTGATCTTATTCTTGTCAAATAACTTAACCCCTTAAAACAGGATATTATGAGCAAGAAAATTTTACTTACCGGAGCAAGTGGCGGTTTTGGATTCTTAACCGCAAAATTGCTAACAGAACAAGGACATACTGTCGTCGGAACTATGCGATCGACTTCAGGAAAGAATGAATCAGTAGCTCAAGAGCTTTCTTCCTCAGGTGTACATCTGGTTGAAATGGATGTAACTAATGAGGAGAGCGTAAACTCAGGAGTGCAACAAGCCATTTCAAAAATGGACGGCCTGGATGTAGTGATTAATAACGCTGGTGTTGGCGTCTCTGGAATGGTAGAACACTTTACCACAGAAGATATGCAGCGCGTGTTCGATGTAAATGTATTTGGTGTTCAGAGAGTTATGAGAGCTGTTCTCCCTTTCCTTCGCGAACAGGGACAGGGCACTATCATACAAATATCGAGTTGTATTGGACGAATTACCCTTCCTTTCTATGGACCCTATATAGCTTCAAAATGGGCTCTGGAAGCATTATCCGAAAATTACCGGGCCGAGCTTTCCGGATTTGGTATTGAATCATGCATTGTTGAGCCAGGCGGTTTTCCTACTACTTTCATTGATAATCTGATACAACCAAGCGATACTAGCAGAAATGAAAGCTATGGAGAATTTATGAATGCTCCCCAGGCTATGGGAGAAGCATTCATGGAAGCATTGCAGAACAATGAACTGCAACGCCCTCAAATCGTGGCCGATGCCATTTCCTCTCTTATTGAACTCCCATTCGGTGCGAAACCATTCCGTACAGTGGTAGATCATATGGGAATGGGAGAACCGGTTGAACAATACAACCAGGTACTCCATCAGATTACTGAAGGAGTCTATTCCGCTTTTGGCATAGAAGGCATGCTTAAAGTGAATAAGTAATTAATACTTATTTCAAAATTTTAGAGGTTCAATGCTTTTGGTGTTGAACCTCTTTTAGTATGTTCATTAAGCTTTCAATATTCAAATTGAAAAGCGCACTTATCAAGACGTTAATATTATATGAAAAAACTATTCGGTTATATCTTTCTGGTACTAGCTGGACTTCTAGTATTAACAGCACTAAATACTTTGGATAGAATGACCATGGATGTAGCTAAGTTCTTAGCTATTTTTAGCGGTTCACTAAGTGCTTATGAAGCGGGTGAAGCTATAGGTGGTCTTCTTGCCCAGTTAATGCTTATACTGGTTATTATTCTGCTTTGGAAATATGGCCGTAAATGGACGAAAAAAACTGAAGTAGAGAGTGACAAGCCATGAAATCCTCAGGCTCCGCTGACTTAGCATTGATGGGAGGTAAAATACCCTCCTGGTTGTTCGAACGAATGACCAAACTAAGTCTGCCTATTGTAGAAGCTATTATCATCGACTATGGAACCAAAGGATTCTTAAGTAGACTCTCTGATCCTTTCTGGTTTCAAAGTTTTGGAGCAGTAATAGGGATGGATTGGAATTCTTCCGGTGTTACCACTGCGGTTTTGAATGCATTGAAACAGTCGCTAAATCCTCATTCAAAATCCTTGGGATTATATGTTTGTGGAGGCAAAGGAAAAGAATCGCTAGCCACTCCCAAAGAACTTAAGAAGGTGGGTGACAAAACCGGAAAAGACGGAAACCTGCTCGCACGATATAGTAAGCTAAGCGCGAAAGTAGATAACACCGCTATTCAGGATGGATACAATTTGTACATCCACAGTTTTGTGGTAAGTGCCGACGGCGACTGGTCTGTAATTCAGCAGGGAATGAAACCCGAAGACGGAAGCGCTAGACGCTACCATTGGCACTCACAAGAGATTACTTCTTTCGTGAAAAATCCCCATACGGCGGTATGCGGAGATCACCAGGGAGAAATCCTCAACATGGTAGATGCCAAAGCAGAACCAGCTCAGAAAGGGATTCTCGAAATCACAAATGAGAAGCCCGTTCATATTATCAATGAATTGCAGCATATGTCGCTTCCTAAATACAAGGGAATTAAATCCGGAGATGTAGACCTCAAGCGACTAGGTAGCATACTTTGGGTAGCCCAGGAAGCTGAAACTTCCAATTTCGAAGATCTTCTTTTGTTAAAAGGGCTGGGACCCAGAACGCTACAATCTCTGGCCTTAGTGAGTGAGGTCATTCATGGAACTCAAAACCGATTTAATGACCCTGCTCGTTTTGCCTTTGCTCATGGAAGTAAGGGAGGCAACCCCTTCCCTGTTCCAACTACGGTGTATGATGAAACTATCTCCACCTTAAAAACTGCAGTTGAACGAGCAAAGATTGATCGATCGGACAAACTTAAAGCCATCGAGAAGCTGGCTAAGCTTTCTCAAAAAGCAGAACAAAATTTTGAGCCTAAGGATGAAGTTGAAGAGCTCATACAAAAGGAAAGAAGAGATTCCTGGAAATATGGAGGCCGAACGATTAAAGGCTTTGAACAGAAACCAAAGAAAGATCAATTGGGGTTATTCGAATGAAACTATTAATCATTGGCGGAAACGGAACTATTGGAAAAAGAGTGGTTGATCATTTCTCCAACGACCATGACGTATTGATAGGTGGCAGAAATACTGGGGATGTTCTCATTGATATTGCAGATTCGGATTCAATCAAAAAAGCTTTTGAACAAATTGGAGAAGTGGACGCCATTGTTTGTATTGCCGGGGAAGCTAAATGGGCTCCCTTTAACGATCTCAGTGAAGAAGACTTTTATATTGGCATCCAAAGCAAGCTAATGGGACAGGTAAATCTTGTCCGAATTGGTCAGAACCATCTTTCGGAGCACGGTTCTATTACTTTATCAACGGGAATCCTTGCAGATGATCCAGTAATGAATACAACAAGCGCGGCCATGGTTAATGGAGCCATTCACAGCTTTGTTCAGGCTGCTGCTTTAGAGACACGAACTCAATTTCGGCTAAATGCTGTGGCTTTGGGAGTTGTGGAAGATGCCTACGAGAAGTACAAGGATTACTTTCCGGGTCACAATCCCATATCCAATCAAAAAGTAGTCAACGCCTATGTCCGTAGCATTATGGGAAATGGTCATGGGGAAATCATTCGTGTTTATGACTAATAAGAAGCCCTTCTAAATGAATCCGCTCCTCAAATCGGTGTTGCTGAGTCGTGAAAAGCTTAAAAAGGTTGAGTTCCTTGATGAGCACCCTGAGTGTTTTGATGAGGCCATGAGTATCGCACTCACAGATGAAAAACCATTCGGTTGGAGAGCAACCTGGATGATCGGAGGATACATGAAAAAGAATGATCCTAGAATCACTCCTTACATTTCCGAAATAATAGATGTGCTCCCGGAATTAGAGGATGGACATCAACGAGAGTTCATCAAAATCCTCCTCAAAATGGATATGGAAGAAGAACAAGAGAGTCGGTTGTATGATTACAGTACTACTCTTTGGGAACAGGTTCAGAAAAAACCTTCTGTTCGGCATTTTGCCTTTCAATGTATGATCCGATTTGCTGAAAAATATCCTGAGTTGAATCATGAAATCCTGGTACTGGCCCAACCTCATTATGTCAACGCTCTTTCCCCAGGAATTAGAAAAAGTATCCTTAAGGCTATTCGAAAGATTGAAGAATCGCAGTAGGAAGTATAAAAATGCTTTTGAATATTTACATCGTATGTTAATGGTTATTGGTGAATAGTTTTCTCAATAACCATTAACAAATAACACAAGTTGAGCTTGCCTTATCTTGTAATGTGTGGAATAACAATCTGGCATCTTACAAAATCTAAACCTGGCGATGAATAATTTTGAGCAGCGGCTAACCGGAGGACATCCCAACTCACTGGGCAACACTGTTGAGGTGGTTGAAGAAGTTTTAGCCAATCACTCCAACTTTGATGAACTCTTTAATTGTTACTTTAGTGAAGATGAGGTAGTTCGCCTGCGTGTGTCCAATGCAATGAAAAGAGTGTGTGCAGAAGAAAAGCAGCTACTCGTACCCTATATCGATCGGTTTTTAACCGAAATTGCTGATATTGATCAGGCTTCAACCCAATGGACTTTATGCCAGCTCTTTCTAAAGCTTGAGGATCAAATGAACGATGAGCAATATGAGCAAGCAGTGTCGATTGTGAAGAGAAATCTCGAATTCCATAACGACTGGATTGTACTCAATGAAGCCATGAGAACATTATCTACCTGGGCAGAGAAGGATTCCTCTCTAAAGAGCTGGATGCTCCCGCACCTTGATAGACATAGCCAGGATTCTAGAAAGTCAGTTTCGAAACGAGCAATTAAAATTATTGCACAACTAAGTCGTTGATGTGCTCATGAGATTTTTGACCCTTTCTTTCCTACTGATTTTCGGGCTTTCATGTAGTAGTGACAGCAATCCTGACGAAGAGCTTTTCTTTTTTGGAAGTGGAAATACCACCTTTGTCTATCCAATTGCTTCTTCCACCGAAGAGTGCCTTGAACTTTTGAATCAAGGTGTAAATTGCGCACAATGGCTTGAACTTTTTCCTGACTCTACTTCTGAAGTGATTGTTACTGATATTCTACAGTCAGGTGAATACTTATCATCTAATGATACCCTTACTATTATAATGGAAATTGCCTTTGACGTTGAATCTCCAATGATCTTTATAAGTAATGATGATTTTACTCAAATAAGGCGCATTTCTGATGGGAGCAATACCATTTGGAAGCTCCAGATTGAAGGAAAGAACCCTTGGGATTTATAAGCTGATTCCATGACTGCTTACCCTAACTCAGATCTCAATATAGACGAGGAACTAGTCCAAAGCCTGATTGACTCACAATTCCCTGAGTTCTCCGAGCTTTCCCTAAAGCTGGTAGGAAGTGGTTGGGATAACCAGAATTACAAACTTGGTGATCAATACCTCGTAAGAATCCCCAGAAGAGCGTTGGGAGCAGAGCTAATAACCTATGAAATTGAATGGACGCAAAAGTTAAAAGGGCAACTTCCTTTACCTATCCCTGCTCCTATAAGAGTTGGAAAGCCTGACAGCTCTTACCCCTGGCACTGGAGTATTCTTCCGTGGTTCGAGGGTACTGCCGCTCGAAATACATTTCTTGCCGAACCAGAGCTTTTTCGACTCGTTCACTTTTTAAAAAAACTTCATGATATCAGTCCTGAAGGTGCGCCTCTAAATCCTTTTAGGGATGCACCACTTACAAGTAAAGCAGATGTGATTGATGAGCGAATTCAAAAAAATAAGCTCGTGTTGTCTCCTCACGTATTGAAGCTTTGGGAAGAAGCCCTAGCACAAGAAATAAATACTAATCCCACATTGATACATGGAGATTTGCACCCCGGAAATATCATTGTAAAGGAAGGGATAATACAAGCTGTAATAGATTGGGGAGACATCACCAAAGGAGATCCTGCCACGGACCTTGCTATTCTTTGGATGCTTCCGATGACAAAAACTCTAAGAGAAGATCTTGTAGAAGAATATGGAGCTACACCCTCAACCATTACCCGTGCAAAAGGCTGGGCTGTGTTTTTTGCCGTAGTTTTTAGGACCTCAGGTACAGAGTATGAGGAATTGGGTGCTAATATCTTTTCTTTTTTGAAGTCATCCTGAGCATACTTGCGAAGGATCTTACCGGATAGAACCCGATTAGATTCTTCGGCGGTAGCCTCAGAATGACTAATAAAAGAACTACTCCGATCTCAAAGACTCAACCGGATTAGCCAGTGAAGCTCTTATCGAGTGGTAACTCACCGTTAGCATAGTAACTACCAAACAAGAGACCGCTCCAGCTACAAAAATCCACCAATACAATGGTATTCTAAACTCATAGTTTTGTAACCAGCTATTCATCGCATAAAAGGCAGCAGGTAAAGCAATCACACAAGCGATAATTACTAACTGACCAAAATCTTTGGACAACAGCATCCACAAATTAGTAATAGAAGCTCCGAGCACTTTTCGGATTCCAATTTCTTTAACACGCTGAGTAACCATAAATGCTGAAAGACCAAATAATCCAAGGCAGCTTATCAAAATGGCTAGTGTACTGAAGAGTGTTGCCAATGTACCTGTTTGATCTTCGGACTTGAACTTTGCCAGGTATTGGTCGTCCGCAAAATGGGCATAAAAGGGGTGATCGGGTAACACGCTGTGAAAACTTTCCTGAACAGCCGCAATCGATTCGCCATAGGGCATGTCGGGGTTGAGCCGCACGAACATAAATCCCCTTCGGTTAGTACTAGTATTTGGAAAAAGCATGAGTGGAACAGGATCGTTAAAAGGAGAGCCTTTGATCATATCCTTCACCACGCCAATGATCGTAAAATTAGTTTGGCCATTAAATGTGTTGTTATGAGCAGTAATTTCTTTTCCGATAGGGTCTGTAAGCCCTAACTGCGCAACCCCCGATTCACTCAGGATAATTGAATTGATCTCAATTCCCTGATCTCTGTTAAAATCACGACCTGCCACCAATTCCCATTGCGCTGCTGCCCCATATTCCGGAGTCACATAGATTGTGTTAAACGTCTCCTGGTTTATTTCTGTTGATCCTTCAACACTAAACCCACCGTTATTACCAAGTGTATTAGTCAATGGATAGTTTGAAAAAGCAACTTCTTCAACAGCTCCTGTTCTTTTCAGCTCTTCTCTCAATAACTCTCCTTTCTGGGCAAAGTCAGCATTTCGTCCTCTTATGGTGATCAATCCTTCCTTTTCATATCCCATGGATCTATTCTTGGCATGATTGATCTGCTCATGAATAGTGATGGTTCCAATAATCAGAAAGATGGAAATAGTAAATTGAAACACCACCAGGGCCTGGCGAAACCGAATACTTTTTCTTCCTTGTCTCAATTTCCCCTTTATAGCTTCCATCGGATTAAATGAAGACAAGAAAAAAGCAGGATAGCTACCCGCAAACAAAGAAACGATTAAGCTGAATACCAGGCACAACAACCAGAAAGCGGGGAACATCCAGGGAAGTGTGACTTCCTTTCCGGAGATTTCATTAAAGCCGGGAAGCAAGGCATATACCAATACCAAAGAGACCATTAAGGCACCAAATACATACATAAACGACTCAACCAGGAACTGACTGGCTACAGTAGCTCTCACCGATCCTAAGGTTTTTCGGATACCTACTTCTTTCCCTCTTGTTTGATATTGGGCGGTATTCAAATTCATAAAGTTGATACATCCAATGAGCGGGATAAACAGCCCTATGACAATAAATAATCGAATGAATTGCACTTTTTGGCTAGCTACCTGTACCCCATTTTCAAAAGTAGAATTCAGATTCCAGTCCCTCATAGGAAGCAAAAAAATCTCTCCTTTATTGTACAATTCATCCCGGTAGGGCTTGATAACATCTTTAATCGCTTCTGAAGCATCTTCGACATTTACGCCGGGTCGGAGCAAAGCAAATAACTTCATGTTATAGTTGTCCCATCCATAGGGATTTTGCTCATTATAGAAGAGTGCCTGGGAAATAAGGAAGGAAGCATCTCCAAAAGTCGAGTTTTGTGGGAGGTCCTCATACACTCCGGCCACTATCAAATCTACATTCGCATTCAAATTTACCGTTTGTCCAATAGCCTGTTCATTTCTAAAAGCTTTGTCTGCAAATGATTTCGAGATAATCACATTGCTCGGATTTTGAAGAGCATCTCTCGAGCCTTCCAACATGGGTAGCGAAAGAATATGAGTGATATCTGGCTGAAAGAAATACCCCATTTCTTCAAAGGAATTTTCACCGATACTAAGAACCTGCTCACTGGGTCTAAAAAAAGTTAGCGCCGTGTATTCGAAATAATGGGGAAACTTCTCATTTAGCTCTTCTCCAAGTGCACCTGTCATAGAACTATTGATATAAATTGCTTCAGGTGTAACATTCTTTCGGAATACCTGGACTATTCGATCATAATGCTCATGATTTTTGTTGAAGGAATATTCATCCAGTACCCAAAGTCCTATGAAGATAGAAACAGTGATACCTATGGCCAGACCCAAAATATTTATCAGGGAGTAGGTCTTGTTCTTGAGCAGGGTACGATAACTGATTTTGATATTGTGAGATAGCATAACAGGATAGATTTCGGGTGAGCGGAAATTTTTAATAGCAAAGGGGCGGAGATAGTTAAGCACCTGGAACCAGTACAAGAGAGCTGCTCTTCGTTCGGTGTGCTCCCTCAAAGCGAAATAGTAAGCCTCTTCTAAATCACCAAGTACCTCTTCCTGAAACTCTTGTTTGAGGAAGAAGCATAAAAACCGTTCAGCTAATTCAGGAGGCCTGGATTCCATTTAGTATACTCCTTGTCTTGTAGGAAGAGTTAACCAGCATTTCTCTAATAAGTCATTCCTGCGGAAGCAGGAATCTGAATCTTCCTTAAAGCATTGAATTCTGATCTTTAAGATAAATCTAGATTCCGGGCATACGCCGCGGAATGACAAAACTGGTATTTGATTTGAGATAATTATCACTACCCTACCCTAAACTTTAGGTTTGCAAAGGCAGGAAACTGGTTCCATAGCGAAAGCTTGATTTCACGAGAGTTTTTCAAGGCTCGATGCCCCTCCGCAGTGATTTCATAAATGCGTTTTCTCCTCCCTCCTCGCTCGGCAGTCGGATCTCCCATCTTGGAAGTGAGAAAGCCTTTATCTCCTAAGCGATTTAAGGTAGAATGCACTGCTCCGATTGACACAGAGCGTTTGAGTTGGTCTTCAAATTCTTCTGCGATCTTGAAGGCATAGGCTTCTTTATCAAGGATTCCCACAATAAGAAGCAAGGTTTCTTCAAAATCTCCGAGTTTTGTTTCTTTCATATCTTTTTAATTTGTAGAACAAATATAGAGGAAAAAACGATAACCTCTACTTTTTAGAAAGAAATAAGTTTCGGACTGGATCAAATAGTTCTCGAAACTTTGAACATCTCATTGATTTGGAAGGAGAAACACGATACGTTTAAAGCGCTAACAATTACTTAATGTTATGACTTATCTAGAATATTAATAGACCAAAATGAATTGGAAAGAGTACGAAAAAGAAATCTTTGAATACTTTAAGGAAACTTATCCTGAGACAACGATTTCATTTGACCAGAAAATTCTCGGAAAGTTTTCTAAGGTACCTCGACAAATTGACATTTTAATTGAAGGAGAAATTGCTGGGTATGAATTAAAAATTGTTGTTGATTGCAAAAATTTTTCAGAAAAAATTGATGTCAAAAAAATCGAAAGCTTTTGTTCAATGGTTGAAGATGTAGAAGCACATCAAGGTGTTATTATCACTCAGAAAGGATATTCAAAAGCTGCAATTAATAGAGCATACTATGGAAATCAACACGTAGAGCTTGACATTCTAAATTTTGAAGAATTAAAAGTATTTCAAGGTTTTGGTGCCATACCATATTCAGGACACTTCTTTGTTCTTGTCCCCGCTCCATTCGGATGGGTACTAAATTTAAAAGAAAAGGTAAATTCTTTTGCTACAATTCATCAGCGTGGCTTAACACTTGAAGAAGCCCAAAAGAAAAATGAATGGATGTATATGCAATTTTGGAAAAAGGATTTTCCAGAATATGACATCGAGAAATTAATCGATTTTCAAAATGCTCGACTCTTAAAGTTCGACAAAGGATCAAAGTTTACATATAAAAATACTGTAAAAAGGACAGACGCATTAAAAACTAAGATAAGAATCGCAGAAATTCCTAGATACTCCTTTATTGAAGCTACTGGCTTTATTGAATTTGAAAACTATATTTTTTATATCGTTTTATTCACTCCTATAGAATTATTAAATAAAAATATCCGAAAGCTTCAGCATGTTTTAAAAGTTGCAAAGGCCGGAAAAATTGAATTTGATAATCACTTAGTAATACAGCAAAACCTTACGGAAATTGAGCAGTCAAAAGACCCTGAAGAAAAGGCTGATAAGTATTTTAAGATTGGAATGTGGTATAAAGAGATGAATGATGACCAAAGTGCCCTCCAAAATTTTATTAAAGGGATTGACTGTTTTCCAACTCACTACACTTATTTGAAAAAGATAATAGTTGAAACTCTTTCACAAGGATTAATAGAAGAAGCAAAAAAGTATTCTATTCAACTTTTTAAAATTGAACCTAAAAATCCAGCAGCTCTTTCTGATTTAATAGATCTTTTTTTTGATAGTAACCAAGAAACCGAATTAGTTGAATTGCTCACACACTTAACCGATTTATATTCAGACAAAGAAATTTTAGGCAATTTGAATTTTCACCTTGGATTGTCATATTTGAATATGGAAAAGGTTGATTTTGCTGATAAATTTTTTTCAACGTCTAAAAAATTCTTTGACCAGGTTTACCCAAAAGATCACCAGGTATTTGAAGCGCTAAGAGATTATGAGAGAATAAAAAAGGAAATGTGAGCACAGCGGATTGTAAAGTGAATAATGGATAGGAAGAGTTAAAACCAATTCGCAACATCTGATGTTATAACTGGTAAGGGAATCTGATTTAAAACTCACTTCAAAAGCCATGTACAGACTATTCTTCTTTTTATTCTTTGTTGCCACCCCAACCGCATTAAAGGCTCAATTAAATGTACAATCGGAGTTATTTAAAACCCTTCAGGTACAAGACAGTGTATTCTTTGAGAAAGCTTTTAACCAGTGTGATATCACTTACCTTGACAAGACTATTAGTGACGATCTGAAGTTTTTTCATGATCAAAGCGGCTTCCAGGATAAAAGCATTTTCCTTAATAATACCGAGAAATACATTTGTGCTGGTCAGGGACAAAAGCCCATTCGCAAATTAGAAGCTAATAGCTTAGTGGCCTATCCTCTTTATAATAATGGGGTATTATATGCAGCCATTCAAAAAGGAGTGCATCACTTCTATCTAAGGGAAGAGGGAAAGGAAGACATTTATACCAGCACGGCTGATTTTACCCATGTTTGGGTATTAGAAAATGAGGCATGGAAAATTAGTGAGGTGTTGAGTTATAATCATCGGAGTAGTCAGTAAAAGACCAGGCTTTATAGTCTCCTTTTTGATTTTTAGAACTAACGAATTACGTTGTGTAAAATAGTTGATTCTAAATATGAACCCTCAAATCGACAAATACCTCGTTGATGGCTGCATGCGATGCGAATATGGAGGTACTCCGGATTGCAAGGTAAATGACTGGCAGGAGGAGTTGAAAACCCTTCGGATGATTGTGCTTGAATGTGGACTTAACGAGGAGCTAAAGTGGGGAGCCCCTTGTTATACTGTAGATCATAAGAATGTATTGATGGTGAGCGCACTTAAGGATGCAGCCGTTATAAGTTTCTTTAAAGGAGTTCTACTCGAAGACCCCCATAACCTGCTCACCAAACCCGGTCCAAATTCCCAATCTGCCCGATATATAAAGTTCACCAGTGTAGATCAAATCATTGAGGTGGAGCATTTTTTAAAGGAATACATACAGCAAGCCATTGAGATAGAAAAGAAAGGTTTACAAGTAGAGTTCAAACAAAACCCGGAGCCTATCCCTGAAGAGCTTCAATCTAAGATGGATGAAGACCCTATGTTTAAGAATGCCTTTGAGTCATTAACTCCCGGGCGGCAACGTGGCTATATCATTCACTTTTCCCAACCTAAACAGTCAAAAACGCGGGTAGCCAGAATTGAGAAGTTTGTACCGAATATCCTGAACGGAGAAGGCATGCACGATAAATACCATTCAAGAATAAAAAGTGATTATAGAAATACCACCGGATAGAATACAAGGGCTTCGATACTGTAATTAAAAAAAGAACTACATCTATATTAGAACTTAACCCACCCCTTTCCCCTCCCAAGAGGGGAACTTGTTTATTTAGTTTGTAGCTGTAAAAAACAACTCTACCTTTAAATTAGAACTTTGGAAAACAGCCTCCCCTCCGCCGGAGGGGATTGAGGACTGGGTCAGATTTCATTTGAGAATTAAATCACTGTAAAAGGAGGTATTAGCTAGAATTAATTAATAAGTAGAATATTCCTAGTACTCCGCCTTACACTTCTCCCTCAACGTATCCAAAACATGTTGGAAATCTTCCGGGAGCTCTGAATCAAACTGAACCATCTCCCCTGTTCTTGGGTGATCAAAACCTAGTGTTTTGGCGTGAAGAGCTTGCCGACCTAAACCAGTAATGAGTTTATGGAACATCACTTTCCGCTGACCAGTATTTGGGCCATATCGGACAGAAGTACCTCCATAGGTGGGATCTCCGAAAACATGATGCCCAATATGTGCACAATGCACCCGAATTTGATGGGTCCTCCCTGTTTCCAGCTTCACTTCAATCAGGCTGAGATAGTCAAAGTATTCCAGCACTTTATAATGAGTTACGGCATGCTTTCCTCTTCCTGACGGAAGAACCGTCATTAATTTTCGGTCGTGTTTGGAACGCCCAATATCTCCTTCAATAGTTCCTTCCTCTGAAGGTGTTCCCCATACAATAGCCCAGTAAGTGCGCTCTATATCCTTTTCAGCAAACTTGGCCGAAAGAGTGGCAAGTGTTTCATCATTTTTGGCTACGACTAATAAGCCGCTGGTATCTTTATCCAGGCGGTGTACAATTCCTGGTCGTAGGTTCTCCTCTTCTTCCTCTCCTCCCAATTCTTCTACATGATGCATTAGCCCGTTCACAAGGGTGCCTGTCCAGTTTCCATAAGCCGGATGAACAACCATGCCTGCTTCTTTATTCACTACAATCAGGTCATCATCTTCGAATACAAGATCTAATTCAATTTCTTCGGCTTTGGCTTCGGGTGGTGGAGCAATAGGCAACTCAATATAGATTTCATCTCCTGGAAGCATTTTATAAGAAGCCTTCTCCTGCTTTCCATTCACGGATACATATCCATCCTTAATGGCTTTTTGAACTTTATTTCGCGTTGCGTTTTCTACAAAGCTGGTGATGTAGGCATCCAACCGAATCGATTCCTGCTGTCCTGCCGGTACTTTGAAATTATAAATGGTCTTTTTCTCTTCGCTCAAAACTTTTGTAAGGAATTGATTTCTATTGTCTCTAACAATTAGGAATTAGAAATTTTGAATTATGAATTGCTCCAATAATGCCCAAAGATAACCTAATACAAAAGAAAAGTTTTCAATTCGCATTACAGATCATTGAACTCTGTAAGAAACTACAAGATGAACGAGAATATGTACTTTCCAAACAGTTACTAAGAAGCAGCACAAGTATTGGAGCCAATATTGAGGAGGCAATTGCCGGTTACTCAAGAAAAGATTTTGCACATAAGCTATCCATATCCTTAAAAGAAGCTCGAGAAACCAGATATTGGCTACGACTCCTTAAGCATAGTACCATAACCGAAAGTGATGTGAATTCTTATTTATATGATATCGAACAAATCATTAACATCCTTACTTCAATAATCAAAACTACTCGTGAGAAGGATTATTAATTCAAAATTCCTAATTCCTAATTTCTAACCAATGATCCAATCATTGTACATCAAAGACTTTGCACTCATCGACGAGCTTGAGATCTCGCTTGGAGAGGGATTGAATATTTTAACTGGTCAGACTGGCGCAGGAAAATCGATTATCATCGGGGCGCTAAATATGATTCTTGGTGAGCGCGCTGATACTGATGTCATACGAAGAGGTGCTCCAAAAGCTATTGTAGAAGCTACGATCAAATCAGGCGATAATATTGCTCTCAAACACCTTCTGGATGCCCATGAAATTGAATTCAGGGTCTATCAAATATTGAGAAGGGAGATTCGGGAAACCGGGAGTCGGGCTTTTATAAATGATACTCCGGTTAGTATTAAGCTACTTAAGGAAGCAGGAGACCTTCTTGTGGATTTACATGGTCAATATGATCATCAACTCCTGCTTAAAGAAGAACATCATTTGGGTATGGTTGATAGCTTTGGAGATATAGCTCCTTATTTAGAGAACTACCAATCCGATTTTGAAAAAATGAAGCTGCTAAAGCAAGAGCTTTCATCCCTCAAGAAAAGGGAAGACGATCTTCAGGAGAAAACGGAGCTCTATCGTTTCCAAGTTAAAGAGTTGGAAGAAGCCCGACTTTCACCAGATGAGGAAGAAGATCTTTCTAATGAGATGAACCTTCTGGATAATGCCGAGGTACTGGATCAAAAAGCGGCGGCTATTTCTGAATTAGCGGAAAGTGATGAATCCAATATTCTGCAGGTATTAAACCATCTTAAACTGAACCTTGAAGACCTTACCCGAATTGAGCCCGAGTTCGAAAGCTATCTGGAAGAAATAAATGCAGCACGGGTGAGTATAAATGAAGCCGTTCAATTTGCTGAGAGATACCGAAACAATATCGAATTCAATCCCCTTAGGTTAGAAGAACTCCGTCATCGACAAGCAGAGCTAAACCGACTTCAAAAGAAATACCAACGGGATATTCCAGGTTTAATCAGCTACCTGAATGAAATCCAGCATGAACTTTCTATTGCCGATAATTTCGATCTTGAAATCGAAAAGCTGGAACTGAACATTGCTGAACAATCGCTCAAATTGGCTGATTCGGCCTTGAGGCTCCATCAACAACGAGTACAGGTCGCTGAAAAGCTCGGGGCTTCGATTAAACAGGAACTCTCATCACTCGGCATTCCTAACTCAACGTTAGATATCAAAGTAGATTTATTGCATTCCACTTCAGGTTGGGTAGAAATTGAAGGGGCTCTAATTGACTGTCTGGAAACCGGATGTGATGAAGTTCGGATGTTCATATCAACCAATAAAGGTGAAGAACCTAAACCACTTGCTAAAATTGCTTCCGGTGGAGAAGTGAGCCGGGTAATGCTGGCGCTAAAAACTATTCTTGCTCAGGAGCAAAGCCTTCCTGTTATGATTTTCGATGAAATCGATACCGGAATCAGCGGCGAGATTTCTGAAAAAGTGGGACAATCGATGAGAAAGTTATCGAATGTTTGTCAGATTGTTGCTATCACTCATCAACCACAAATTGCCAGCCAGGCACACCATCATTATAAAGTAGCTAAGAGTGAAGGAGAAGAACGTACCACCTCAACCATTATAAAACTTTCGCAGGAAGACCATATCCGCGAAGTAGCCAGCTTAATGAGTGGTGCGGATATTTCCGAATCAGCGCTAAATAGCGCTCGTGAGCTTATTGAGAGAAGCACCTTTAAGAATTAAAAACTCACTTGTCATTCTGAGGCTACTGCCGAAGAATCTCAACGGATTTTACCCGACCAGATCCTTCGTAAGTATGCTCAGGATGACTAAAAAGGAGGAATTATTTAATCAGTGTCATTCTTCCGATTCCTATTAAGGTAGAAGAACCGTTAGCCAATGCAGTAACCCTGTATAAATAAATTCCTGTTGGGGCATTGGAAAGATTTACTGCGATCTGTGCTCTCCCTGGCGATACGGTACCTACTAATTCTGATATTAAACGTCCATGTACGCTATAAATAGATATGGTGTACTGGGAAGAAACAGGAACATCGAATTCAATCTGTGTTCCCGGATTAAATGGGTTCGGGAAATTTCCTACCAGCTTAAACTCGTCAGGAAGACCTATCTCTTCTTCTGAATTGGTCGCTACTTCATTTGCTCCTTCTGAAATCCATTGTCTGATTAAGTTGATTTGATCTGAAGTTAATTCTCCATTTATGGGCATTCTAGCACCATGTTGCGGGTTTGCCTCAATTTTATCAACTAATGGGCTACCATCTTCATCACCCGGGATTACATGCCTCTGGTTATACTTATCAGCAGCACTGGTACTGGCCATTACAGCTGTATAAGAACTTGAGTTAAATGTGTTCTGTCCTACATTATGACAGCTATTACATTGAGCAGTAAATATAGTTTGTATGGATTCTTCGTAATCGACTTGAGCCAATAGCGGAGATGAACTAAGGAACAAAACAAGTAATAAATAGTAGCTTCTCTTCATAATTCTAATAATGTATTGTGGGATATCAATTTAGTCTAACGGAATTAGCTATCCAATTTCTTAATAGGATTTTAATTGTGTGCACATGTTACAAATCGGTTTATAACACATTACATAGATACCCATTCTAACTGAGTCAGCGGTAGTAAAATTCCGGTAAACTTGTGTAGTTTTGCGACATTTGAGCCATATAGATATAAATAGCGTGGCAGATGACTTTTAAATGCCTCTTTTCCATGAGAAACATTTAAGTGTTTAACATTTGATATACCCTTAACTTTAAGCACTTGCTTATTAATCCTTCCGAATTATTTTATAGCGTCTAACACGCGATTCTATTTCAAAAAATTATGTACTCAATTAAGAACTTACTGGTATTAATGGAACTAAATGACCACGATGATGTGGTTTGTGAATATGTTAACCGCATGAGCAACGTGGTTTCATTTGAGTCGATTACTTTTTTGCATGTTACCGACAACCTGGATGTTCCTAAAAAACTAGTAGAAAAATATCCGGGGCTTATTGCTCCAGTTGATGAATCGTTAAAAGGAGCTATTCAAGAAAAAATCTCTCAATACGAGAATATTCAAAAAGCTCCATCGATTGATATTCAAATCTCGGATGGAGTGAAGCTTCAAACCATTGGTAAATTTGTAAGGGAGCATGATATTGATTTGCTCGTCATCAACCGTAGTGATTTACACGACTCTGAGATTACATTCCTGCAAAAAATAGCTCGATCTATTACTTGCTCAATAGCACTTATTCCTCCAACTATACCTGAAAATATTTGCTCTCTATTAGTGCCCATCGACTTTTCCAGAAATAGTTATATGTCACTAAAGTTTGCGCTCAATGTAATTAAGGATCAACCTGATATGCGAGTGGTTGGCCTTCATATCATGAAAATGCCAAGCGGTTATTTCAAAACGGGGCTTAGCTATGATGAGTTTGCTAACGAACTCCAAAAAAATGCTGAGCAGGAGCTTTCATTATTCCTTAAAGAAAATGATATCGATCCCTCCTCTTTCGAAATGCATTACAAGCTAAAGAAGAACGACAGCATCCCTTATATGATTAATCGTTTTTCTTTTTCGAATCAGATTGATGCCGTGGTAATGGGCTCTCGTGGACGAAATACCCTTTCCGCATTTGTATTAGGAAGTACTACAGAAGCACTTATAGACAGAGATCAGTACCTGCCGCTCATTCTTATTAAAAACAAGGATAGGAATATGCAGCTTTGGGATGCTATTCTTGAGTTATAAACCGAACTCTGTACTAGCCCTTGATACAATTTCATCACCAATGGCCAGCCCAGCAGTAGCAGCAGGACTTGGCGCATTAAGCACGTGAATTTGATTGTGAGCAACCTCGAAATGGAAATCATCAAGAATTTCCCCATTAGGTAATAGCGCCATGGCACGTACACCAGGAGGTGCATTTTTGAGATGCTCTTCCCTTACAGAAGGAATTAGTTTCTGAAGTCCTCTTACAAAAGCCGCTTTTGAAAAAGAGCGCTTATATTCATCCAGGCCCATCTGCCAGTGGCGGGATGCCATCTTCCAGAAACCCGGAAAGGTCAACGATTCAAAAGCCTCTTCCAGGTCAAATGCCAGTTTCTCATACCCTTCCCTTTTAAATACAAATACTGCATTTGGACCACACTCAATACCTCCAAGTGCCATCCTGGTAAAATGAACCCCTAAAAAAGGAAACTCAGGATTAGGTAGCGGATAGATGAGATGGTTTACCAGATATTCGGCGTCCTCTTTCAGTTCATAATACTCCCCTTTAAAAGGGACGATTTGTACAGGAGATGAAACGCCAGCAGACTTAGCAACCCGATCGGAATATAACCCTGCACAATTGATCACATATTTGGTCGTGAAGCTTTCCTTTGAAGTAACAACTTGTGCTACCCCATTTGTTTGCATAATTCGCTCTACACGTTGGCCAAACTTTACCTCTCCTTTATTGGCTTCCAGTAACTCCTTCATTTTTGCACACATTCCGGCAAAGTCAACGATGCCAGCACAAGGTACCTGGATAGCAGCTACTCCTGAAACGTAAGGTTCAATTTCAGCTAATTCCTGAGAATCAATTTTTTTGATGCCCTCGATCTCATTCTCCACCCCACGTGCATAAATTTTTTCTAAACGTGGAAGCTCTTCTTCTTCGGTAGCTACAATTACTTTTCCACAAATGTCCATGGCTACACCATGTTCTGAACAAAACTCAACCAGCTGGTAGCGTCCGTCTTTGCAATTTCTGGCCTTATAGCTGCCTGGCTTATAGTAAATACCCGAATGAATAACCCCTGAGTTCTTACCGGTTTGATGAGCTGCCACTTTTTGCTCTTTCTCTAATACCAGGATTTTAGCATCCGGAAATGATAATGATAATTTGTAGGCAGTAGATAAGCCTACAATCCCAGCCCCCACAATTGTAAAGTCGTATATGGTATTAGCCACTGTAGAATTTTGCATCGCCAAAGATACGGTTCCTTCTAAAAAAGGACATCCTTAAAAAGCTTGTTAAAAGAAGAAGATTATCAGCCCGTTAACCAATGCCAATTACACTTTTCTGAGGAATATGCCTTATCTTTGCTATCTATTTTAAAAAACTATTTATGAACAAGAAGAACCTCTCAATATTATTTTTAATAGCCCTGTTTGTATTCTCTGCTTGTGCGGAAAATAAAATGCAAAATCCACGTGAGCTTAGTGAAGAAGAAGCACGCCTTGAGTCAGTATTACAACGTGCCAAGTTTAAGGACATGGAAGGAAATGATGTCTATTTATCTGATTATAAAGGCAAAGTAGTGATGATTGATTTCTGGGAAACCTGGTGTAGCCCTTGTCTTATGGTTTTCCCGGCACTGGACTCTCTGAAAGCGGAATATGGAAATGATTTCGAAGTATTGGCTGTTAACACATTAACTGCTGATGAAGAAGCAGAAATAAACGAGTTTATCGAACAAACAGGTTACAATTTTGAATTCGCTCTAGACTCTTATGATGTTGGAGCAGAGGTTATTTCACTGGGGATTCCATTTAAGGTATTTTTCGACCCACAAGGATTTTTTATCAAGGCTGAACTAGGTTCGGCTGGTACTGAAGGCGATTATTTAAAAGCCAAAACGATTATAGAAGACAATAAAGACTCATAGAAAAAACAATATGCAACAAGTAGAAGAAAAATTGGCCTATAAGGTAAAAGACATAAGCCTTGCTAAATTTGGACGTCAGGAAATCGAGCTTGCTGAAGCCGAAATGCCAGGTCTAATGGCAATCCGCGAGGAATACAAAGCTGAGCAGCCTTTAAAAGGTGCTCGCATCGCAGGTTGCCTTCATATGACCATTCAAACCGCTGTTTTAATAGAAACACTGGTTGAGCTTGGCGCTGAAGTTACCTGGTCATCATGTAATATTTATTCAACTCAGGATCATGCAGCTGCAGCTATCGCTGATGCAGGAGTTCCTGTATATGCCTGGAAAGGAATGAATGAAGAAGAGTTTGACTGGTGTATCGAGCAAACCATTTTCTTCCCTGATGGTCAGCCTTTGAACATGATCCTTGATGATGGTGGAGACCTTACCAACATGGTACTGGATAAATACCCAGAATTAGTATCCGGAATCAAAGGTATTTCTGAAGAAACCACTACTGGTGTTCTTCGACTAATTGAGCGTGAAAGAAACGGAACACTTCCTCTTCCTGCGATCAATGTGAATGACTCTGTAACCAAATCTAAATTCGACAACAAGTATGGTTGTAAAGAATCTGCAGTAGATGCTATTCGCCGAGCTACCGATGTAATGATGGCTGGTAAAGTAGCTGTTGTTGCTGGTTACGGTGATGTAGGTAAAGGTACTGCTGCTTCTCTAAGAGGCGCCGGAGCAAGAGTTATTGTTACCGAGATTGATCCAATCTGTGCCCTTCAGGCCGCAATGGATGGTTTCGAGGTAAAAAGAATGGATCAGGCTGCTCCAAGAGCTGATATTATTGTAACTGCTACAGGTAACAAAGACATTCTTACCGGAGCACACTTCGAATCAATGAAAGACAAAGCAATCGTTGGAAACATTGGTCACTTTGATAATGAGATTGATGTAGCCTGGTTGAAGGCAAATGCTCAGGAAGAAAATATTAAACCTCAGGTTGATATTTTTACCCTTGAAAATGGAAATCAGTTGATTCTTCTTTCCCAGGGAAGATTAATGAACCTTGGTAATGCTACTGGTCACCCATCCTTTGTGATGAGCAATAGTTTCACCAACCAAACCATTGCTCAAATCGCATTATGGAACCGACCGGAGGAGTTTGAATCAGGTAAAGTTCATGTACTTCCAAAATCTCTTGATGAGAAAGTAGCTCGACTACACCTTGCTAAAATTGGTGTTGAGCTTGAAGTACTTACTGAAGAACAAGCTGAGTATATCGGAGTTCCTATTACAGGACCTTACAAATCCGATGAATACAGATACTAATATTTAGTATCACCTCATTAATAAAAAAGCCCCCTCGCTAAGCGAAGGGGCTTTTTTTGTTGCTACAGATCAACGTAAAAGTTCAAGCTAAAATAGCAATTACAACCCTTAAGAGGTCATTCCGCAGCGAAGGCCGGAATCTAAATCTAGATTCCGGCCTTCGCTGCGGAATGACGTGAGGGATTAGTTTTCCAAGTCCATATCTGCTTGCAGGATTCTGTCAATCCTTGCTTGAACTTCACGCAAATGAGCTTCTGTATAGCTATCAAAGCTAAACGGAGGGCTAAGTCTTCTATCTATTCTAGACTTCAGGTTCATAAGCTCAAGACGAGCAACTGAACGAGCATCAGCAGGAGTACCATTTGGTGCATCGGTTACTAACGTTGCCATTCTATCGATATAAGCTCGCTGTAAATCACGACGTAAACTACTCACGTTCGTACCAGGTGCACTCCAAACTTCACTCCATACCGAAGAAGATAATTCACCCATCATTTCCGGAATGGTAACTACATTTTCTGTTCCAAACTTTACTTCCCCATCTCTCATTCTTGAAAGCTTGGCAGGGTTAGTAAGCTGGTTCAACATCGCAGCCTGGAAACCAGAAAGTGTTTGATGTAATGGGTAATCAATCCTTCCACCATAGGTGTTAGTGTTACCCCAGTGGCTCCATCTATCGGCACCAAACTTTTGATACACCTCTTGTGGTAATCCAAAAGCATCTTCATCAAATACCGATTCGATAATGAAATCAAGAGCTTCAAGCTGCTTTGCTCTTGGAACATTTACAAATGGCTCACGAGCTCCCGGGTCGCCCACATGATCTCGATAATGATGTTGACCACCAATGTATTTAACACCGGTTCCAACTGCTCTGCTGTATTGGCTAAGCAGAACCTGGAAAGCATCAGTAACCTCAAAATAAGGTACGTTATCAGCAAGAACATGATCAGGAAGGTTTGCCCAAATTCCTTTGATCAACTCAGATCTTTCCTTACCCCAACGCAGTGGATCATCCGATAAATCATATACATTTACATGAGGATCAAGTGCTGCAGATCCCCGCGCATCTTCATCGGGAGCGTATTTATTACCCTCTAATGCAGACTCCCGAGCTAGCTCTACAGCTCGTTCATCATCAGGAGTATATCCAAAAGCAATTACCCACTTATCATAGGAACCTGCTCCAGGCGTGTAATAGTATCCTTGTTCTTGTCCCGGAGGAGCAATATTGATTCCTACATATTCCATTACGGAATTGGCTAATCCATTTTCCTCGGTATAAGCCTTGTCATGTAGCTTATCGAAAGGTGTATCTGCAGAAGAGCGATAGTTATGTCTCAAACCAAGAGTGTGCCCAACCTCATGCATCGTTACACGGAACATAGCCTGGTTCACATAATCTACTGGTACTGGATCATCGGCCTCCAGTTCTCCGCGTGCAATTAACGCCGTTCGAAGAAGCATTGCCTGAGCTCCAATTTCAGCTGCCATAGAAGCCATTTCCGCTCCATTTTGCATAGCTATAGATTCTTCTTCACTCATCTCAAACATTTCGTTGAAAGATTGAATAGGATCTATATTGGCTCTGTAAAAACGTTTCCAGTTTTGAACCATATTTGCTTCAAAAAGCATATCTGCATCCAGGATTTCTCCGGTTCTAGGGTCAACTACGGAAGGACCAATCGCTCCATACCCGGATTGATCAGATACATTCCAACGAAGTGTTGCATAGCGAATATCTTCAGCATCTGCATCTTCTGGAAGCATATCTACTGCAATTCCGTTTTTGAATCCTGCAGCTTCAAATGCAGGAATAAAACCAAGTACTCCATCCATCATCACCTGATGGTATTCTTCGGGAACACTATGATCGATGTAATAAGTGATCGGCTTTACCGGATTACATAACCCATTTTCATCAGGTTCATCCGCACATTCCAATCTCCACTTATTGATATATCTTCTAAAAAATTCCTCGTCATCACTGGTGAAATCTTTGTGAACGGTCATAAAATAACCTGTTCTCATATCCGCCATTCTTGGCTTCATGGGTACTTCTGGTAGTTCAACAAGGCTATAATGAACTCCAACCGGGATGTATCTGGAATCAGGCACTGTTCGAGGGGCTCCCCTTTCCTGATTATTGAAGGTAAGTTTCACCTCAATATTGGTGTTCTTTGGAAAAGATTTCACCTCTGACATATAGCTTTTCCCTTTATCAAGAGAAGCTCTTCCTGGTGTCCCCGGTCTTGACGCAACGGCATTCTTGATTCGGTTACTTACCTGAGACATATCTGAAACAAACCAGGAGTACACATCGATGAGCATAACACCATCATCGTTGGTTGTCTCTACTTTAGCTGTTTCCATTACTGAATTTCCAAAGGTAAGCTCTACCGCATTAGCTTGTGGTGTGCCTTCTTCTGCCGTATATCGATGAGGCTTTTTAACCAGGAATATCTTTCCTTCATGTTTTTCGAGAGATACTAATAGTCCTTCAAAAATATTGAGCATTGTACCTCCAAATACTCCTGAAGCACCGATTCCTTGCGAAATTTCGAAATTCATGAGGAATTCTTTGTTCAAGTCCTCTTCTGTAATGGCCATATAAAGCTTGCCATCTTTCTTATAAAGATCAAAGAAACCTTCAAAGTGTTCGGCATCCTCTATGAGTTCCGTAAACTTGTCCTTTTCTCCGTCTTCATCCGATTTATCTCTTTGAGCCCATAGGCTTCCAGGTGCTATCAGAAGAACTCCTAATAGCAACATCACTGTTTTTTTCATTCTACCTCCGTTTGGGTTAACCGATATCTATCACTCGGAATGTATTACCCTGAATGTACTAAACCATCCTGAAATACAAACTTTCACAATTCAGGAAGAGATTAGGTCATCCCGGACTTGATACTGAATCCAGTTCAGCACAGGTCCCGGGATCTGTAAAGATAGATACGTTGATAAAGCAAAAGCTTAATCAACGAAAAAGGCACTACAGATCCTGAAACTAGTTCAGGATGACATATACGCTTTATTTCAAGCCTTCATTAATCGTTATTTGAATAATGACCTCATCCCCAATGAGCATATCCATGGAATCAAAACTCAAGCCGATTTCTTTTCGAGAGAGTTTTATTTCCTCAGAGATAAGTTGTTGATCCTTTTCGAGCAATTGAAAAGATAGTTCAGCACTGAGATCTTTTAGAATTAGTAACCCCGTTATCCTGAGCCCATCTTCGATCTGATCACCAGTTCCTTCAAAGGTAATTTGGGGATATTTCTCTACATCGAAGTAGGCGTCGGTGCGAAGGGTTTCATCTCTCTTTTCATTGTTGGTATTGATGGTTGTTGAAGCTACGGTCCCGGATATCATCCAGAAATCATCTTTTTTAACCAGACTCCCGCTAAACTCATTGAAGCTCCCTTTGACTGTAAGAACGCTGAGGTGCTTAATCTCGAACTCAATAGTGGTATTAGCTGGCGATAATAGAATTTCCTGGGCGAACACCTGCCCGCTCAGGAATATGTAGCAACATAGACATCCTATCAGTTTAGTCAGCCAGTGCAAGTACATAAAACTCAATCACCACATCATTACCAATTATCTCCAACCCTGTTGGTAGCTTCATCTCTTGACCCACTCCATAATCGAGCCGGTTTATAGTAAGGCTGCCTACTATACCGATAGATTGTTTCCTGGTAGGTAAATCCATCATTGGCCCAGTAATAGATACCGGTATACTTACTTCCTTGGTTGTGCCATGAAGAGTCAATGTGCCTGTAGCCATTAAACCCTCTCCTTTCCCAACCAGTTTTGTTACCTCAAATATCATTTCGGGATGAGATGCTACATTTAGAAAAGCATCGCTCATTACAGCTTCTTCACCATCCACATTATTGGCCACGTAGCTTCCCGTTTTAATGGTGATAGTTGCGGAAGTATTTTCCGGCGAGCCAGGATTATAGGAGATAGAGCCCGACACATCGTTAAATCTTCCAAGAACCGGAATAACCCCAAATCGCATTACTTTCGAAGTAATCGCAGTATGCCCGGCATCTACTGTATAGCTTTGACTGTATACTGAACCGGGTATAAATGGTGTAAAGAGTAATAGTATGAGTGATGCTTTTTTCATGATGATCTATTTTTTGAATTAATTGATGCATCATGATCCCGGCATCGAGCCGTAAAATCGTCAACCCTTATAATTCTTACCTACAAAATTGTTTAGGAATGTAAATTTCTTCGGTAGGCAAAAGGAGTTGAATTACTGAATTTTTTGAAGGCGTTATTGAAAGAAGTTTTATTATTGAAGCCTGCAGAAAAGGCGATCTCAAGCAACGTAGGCTTTTTCAATTCTTTCATTAGTGACTTTGCTTCCTCTACTCTATAGCCATTCACAAAATCATGGAAGTTCTGACCATACTTCTCATTAATCACTCTCGATATATGATGGGCAGGTATCTCCAAGTCCTGGCTTAAATCAACGAGCTTTAAGCCATTTTTTAAATAGGGCTTTTGGGAAATCATATACTCTTTTATTTGCTCCGCGTACTTACTAGCAGCCTCTTCTTTTAAAGAAGAAGTCTGGTACTTAGAACTGGGCTCAACAATAGTGAAATTTGCTCCCATCAGTTTGTAGGCGATGATATACATTAAAAAACTCATGGGTAGTACATAGATATAATCCAGGTGCCGACGGTATACCAGCGTGAGGAAAAAGATCACCAAAAAGACGGATGCCAAAACGAGAATACCTAACAAGGAGTAAATGGTAAACCTCAACCATCTAAGTTCAGATTCCTGGTAGGAAGAGTATGTATCAGCTAACTTTGATTCATACTTCCGAACCTTCCTCAAACTGATGACCAAATAAATAAACAGGTGAATGAATTGAGCTACGAATACGACCGAATAAACATATTGGATTGAGCTTATCGGCTCCCTGTTAAAACTGTCGAAGACGGTAAGCATGCCATAGTGAATCTGACGGAAACTGAAGAAATCAGCATAGAATAATGGAAGGATTAGTACAAAAAAGATGAATGGAAGGAAATGAAGTATGCCTGCAAACTTAGTTCTTTCTTTATTGATAAATGAATCAGTATATAAAAACAGCAAAGGCCCAATAATGAACCAGGAACCCAATCTTGTCCCATAAAACAGCATACTGTCAATGGTATAAGGCCACCGGATAGACAGGAATTCCAGCTGAAGCCAGAAGAATACCAGCACAATTCCCAGTAAATACCATTGAGTATTTGATTTGAACTCCTGTCTGATAAAGAAAAGGCCCAGTACAAAGATTCCCTGCAGAACCCCTACTACTATCAGTGCCGACCATAAATCAAAACTTGCCAAAAGAATCCGGATTTGTGAATGCGCTGGTTAATCTAGCAATTGAGACCGGATTGAAAAAGCTAATTTGATATTGTTCAAAGATTCAGAAGTCTTTATCTTTGGAGTCTTTCCAAAATGCACCCGTAGCTCAACTGGATAGAGTACCTGACTACGAATCAGGCGGTTAGAAGTTCGAATCTTCTCGGGTGTACTTAGCTAAAAGCCTGTTATAATTCATTTTATAGCAGGCTTTCTTTTTGCTAAAAAAATCAAAGTTTCAATTAATATACTATTAATATAAAATTCTCTTCATAAGAGTATATATAGGACCACTCTTTGATTTGCTTATATGGATTCTAAAAACTTTACAATCTTTGTATTTCCTGCATTCTTAGCCATAGTTAAAGCTGTTTGCCCAGTATAAGATTCTAAATCTTTCTTAGCTCCATATTCTATTAATACCTTACAATTATTGATTCTATTATTTGATGCTGCAAACATTAATGGAGTAAATTTTTTCATTACTGATCTAAGGTTTGGATCAATACCCTTCATTAAAATAATCTCTAAAAAATATTTGTTTTCATGTGCACTAGCGACATAAATAGAAGACTTTTCAGGTGTATCATAAATAATCGACCCATGTTTAATCAATAGATCAAACATTTCTATGTTATTATTTTTAATTGGGTCATAAAGCGATGATGTTCTATAATATTCTGGATTTGGATCTGCTTTTTTCCCCAATAAATATCTAACTGCAATTAAGTCGTTCACTGCTATACTATACTGTAATGCAGTCCATCCAGGAAACCCACCGCTTTCATTTTCCTTATCATTGACATCTATTGACAACTCCTCTATAAAATACCGCAACATCTCATGCTTTCTTTCCCCAGCTGCAATACCCATTATACTTCCATAGTATATTGCTGGTGCTACATCTATTCTTCCTTTTAATGTATAATCCGCACCTTTTGAAATAAGATACTTTATAAAATCAAGGTTAGTTTTATAAGTAGCCCACATAAGTATTGATGCTCCTCTATCATCTTGATGATTAACATCAAAACCTTCTTCTATGGCTTTCTGAGCATCTTTTAGTTTATTCCGTTTTACTGCTCTTAGAAGTAAATTTTGACTTTCAATATCTGGTTCAAAACTAAATCTATTTTTCATCGTTTTGCTAATTAGTTAATTATTTAGAAGACTATTCACATTTAACTTGAGGAGATTCAAATTGACTGTTTTGTTCTGTCCAATTTCTCCAGGCGCCCATATTCAACTCATTAGGTGGATTGATCGAATAGTTTAATCCAATTCTTGTGAAAGTGTTTGAATACGAAAAATTGAAATAGTCTTGAGCAAATTGATTATCACCGTTTTCTAATATTTCGAGTCCAATTAAGTAGGTATAGTGACAGGGATTCACATATAATAAAGCCTCAAGCTCATAAAGAACTAAACCATAAAAAATTATCGGTTCTTCAAGTTTATTTTTTGCCGTGTAAGAAATGTAATTCTTGAAATCAATTGCCGTGGATGAGTCACGAATTGATTCTGCTATATCTTTTGAAAAGTCTTTGAGATCGGTAGTCCCTCCGACGAATGGTAGACTATATTTGAATTTTAAATCTCCATTAATTGATTTTAGAAACTCCCTTTCGTCTAAATTTTTGAGGTCACCTTGCATTTTTTTGACAATAATTTCCTCAAAAAAAACCGGAATATATGGTTTTAGGAATGGCATAACTTGAATTAGATCAGCGTAATATTTGTTATCAACTTTATCAGGATATTCAGATATAAAATCTAGAAGAGTTTCGTCGAGCTCTTCCAAATTATCTCGATACTTCAGTAATAACAGTCTAGTTTTTTCTTTAAGGCGGGTTTCTGATTCAATTGCCTGGTCGAGCCTAGATTCAATAGATATATCACTATTCAATAGTTCAAATAGGTATCTAAAGGATGGTGTTCCTAGAAAATTTTCCTTTATATCATTTACATAGGTATCAACGATTGAAAATTTTAGATCTGTCTCTAGCGAATCTATTGCCAAGCCTAATTCTATTAAGCTATCTTCTTTTTTAGATATTAGTATACCTAACTCGATATTTTTACCTCGCTGCAATTCTTGTTCAACCTTTAAATACTCGATCTCCTGGACCATTTTTAAACTATCATTTAAGAACTCTTCTCTTCTAACTGACAAATCATCTTCTCTCGATTTCAACTCAATTTCAGCTATCTGATTTTCTAATTTTCTTAACTCAACCTCTCTCTTAATTGGTTCGAGATTTATTATTCCTGAAATTAAAAGTGTAAATAGAGTTACAATTAGTGTCGTCTTATATGGATGCTTTAGGTTTTTAATCTCAAGCTTCAGCTTCTCCTTTTCTAAGTCTTCTTTAGATTGATTTAATCGTGTTTGATCAAATTCCTCATTATCGGACATAACTTAATATTTACACTTTAACCCTTATTCTATTTGCTCTAAGTAATAAACAATTATTAATTAATAAAATAAAATCATCTTTTTTGTAAGGAACTACTCTGAGAGAGGTCTGACTCTCTGATAGGAGTTTTATCTAAGCTTTTCTAGCTCCTACCTAAGAATAGTCGTCACACTTTAAAATCTTTATTTTTATGGAAGTGATTTGTCTTGAGACCGAAGCCCTATATGAATTAGTCGAGAAAGTTGTCTCCCGGCTGGAAAGAGATAAGGCTGCACCTGAATTTGCCTGGGTAGATACAGAAGAAGCAATGCGACTTTTGGGGATTAACCTAGTTCCGTAGCTCTGCTACGGAACTAACCTTGCCCCTTTTAATAACCCAAAACACTCCCCATAACATGAGGGACCATAACACAATAATTGCTTCCAGAACTAGGATGTAAGTCGGCCAGGGAGGGAGAATGCTGAAGAAGGTAGTGCCTGGCGGTTTCTCCATGATGTACAGGTAATTGCTACCCAGAGCCAGGTTGATGAAATAGATAATGATTGCTACCCCGTTTAGTGCTATTACTGTTCTTACCACATCTTTTAATTCGAGGGTCCATTTCCAGACAATCGCTGGATACAAGGCCAGGAGAATAGGAAACAGATGGACAAGCCAATATCGAATGGCATCATAATAGAATAGAGAATTCTCTACTGTTGGAGTAAAATTTGCCTGGGAAACTCCAAGGATCACCCAAAAGAACGTAGTGGCCCAAACTACCCTGCTTTTTGCTGCATATACCCAAATCATAATAAAGGGTAGAAAATTGCACATGTGAAGAGGGACATCTCTCGTAACTTCAAATATCCCGGTATATAGATTCAGAGGTATTTTTGCTAATTGAGCAATGGTGAGGATAATTGCTACGCCCAATAAGATCTTCCTTTGCCTTTCCTCTGGCTTCTTCCTTACTGAACGAATAAACACCACCACGAATAGGAAGAAGCTTATCAAAAGCACCCAGTGCTCTATAGAATAAGCTGTAAAGCTATTGGTAGTTTGGAAGAAGGAATTCAATAGTACCCTATTAGTTTCACCTACTAAAAAAGAAAAAAGAATGGTTCCCTGCAATTCCATATCCAAACTAATAGCAATCGTCACATTTTAGTCCTTATTCAGCTCGAAAAATTATTTAACATCAGTAATTATTGAAGCATTTGGATTATTATTCGTTTATCGTAAATTGGCGATATGAAAAATTTACTCGTACTACTATCTCTCTTAGTAATCATATGTGCCAGTTGCACTAACCCCGAAAATAATAGCAGCATTTTTGTTCCTAATACTGATGGACGAATAGGTATTGATGCAGGTCAATCCAGGGGAGTAGCCTGGGGAGATTTCGACAATGATGGGGATCCGGATTTGTATGTAAGCAATTCAGGTGGCCAATGGAATAGCTTTTATATGAACCAGGGTAATGGTCAATTTAGGAAGCTATCAGAAAGTTATAATTCCGCTCCGGGGTTAATTGCTTCTATTGGAGGAGACTCGCAGGGAATAAATTGGGTGGACATTGATAATGATCGGGACCTGGATGTATATATCTCAAACCGGGGATCCCAGGACAATTTTTTATTTGAAAATATAGGTGATGGTAACTTTCAAAGAATTGAGGAGCACCCTCTTGTAAATGGCGTAAGTTCGGGAATGGCATGCTGGGCTGATTTTGACCTGGATGGGGATCTGGATGTAATGACTATAGGCTATGACGCAAACAACAAAAATCGTGTTTTCCGAAATGATCTGGATGACTCCTTTGTAGAAATTCGAAATAATCCGATTAGTGATGATGCTGGTCCGGGAAGAGCATGTTCCACAGGTGATGCCAATAATGATCGGTTACCTGATTTCATCCTTATTAATGCCCGTCAACCCAATGCTTTTATTATTAATAAAGGAGATTGGACGTTTGAAAAAGACGATACGGACCACCTTACTACAGATGTGGGATATTCCTATGGTTCTAGCTGGGCAGATTATGACAATGATGGGGACATGGACATCTTTATTGCCAACTTTGACAAGGAGAATTATCTCTATAATAATGATGGGAATGGAAATTTCACCCTGGAGGAAAAAGGCCCTATCTCCTTCCAACTAGGTGGTGCTTCAAAAGGGAATACCTGGGGAGATTTTAATAATGATGGCTATTTAGACTTTTTTATAGCCAATGGTACATATCGACCGGAGATGAGGAATTTCCTTTATATAAATGATCAAGAAGGTGGCTATGTAAGAGACACGCTAGATTTCTCGACATTGGTTTCGGATACTTCAGCTGGTGTAGCCCACTCTGACTTTGACGATGATGGAGACCTGGATCTTTATGTAGCAAATTGGGGAGCTGGCGATGAACCAAATCAGTTTCTGGAGAATACAACATCTGGAAAAAACTGGATTCAAATTAACCTGGTTGGTCAGGAGAGTAACTCTTATGGTATTGGAGCAAAAGTAGAATTGTATGCTAATGGCTTAGTTCAGCGAAGATGGGTATACCCTGTTACTGGTTATGCAAGTCAGAATGACTATAGAATTCATTTTGGTTTGGATACTAGCTTGATGATTGATTCTGTGATCGTTTACTGGCCATCCGGAACGATTGACAGGTACTCTTCTATTCGCTCGAACAGTTTTATTCGTATCACTGAAGCATCTGAAATGGAAATCATTAAGTAGAAAAGACATCAATCAAGGAAGTACCAGACGCGCGTTATTACTCCATCTTTTATTTCATAGATACCCATAGATGAAGATGTTGCGATATCCCCGGATTGAGTTCTATAGCTTACTTCTTCCTTAAAAGTGATTCGATTACCAATCACAACATAGTCTGTGATGTTTGATTCCACCCATGAGAAAGAACTGAAATAGCCTTCCATTGCTTGTTGGAAATTTTGTCTCCCCTCCACCTCCAGCATAAGTGTATCAGACCCCAGGTAATACCATTTAAAGTTCTCAGAAACGTTTTTGGCAAGTCGTTCTACATCCCTTTCATTAAATGCATCTACCTGATCTTGCAGAGTAGTTAGCACGCTATTTGATTGAGCCATTGTGGCAGAAGTGGTAATCAGGACTATAAAAATTAGCAGGTAGTACTTCATAATATGGTTATTTACGTTGTGAAAGATAGACTCCAAAAAGAATGATACCCCCTCCCAATAATACATTCTGTTTCGGAATTTGATTTAGAATGATGAATGAAAAAAACACGGTGAAGACCGGGACTAAATAGAGGTACCTGGAGGTATAAGAAACTTCTAGTTTGCTTAGTACATAGGCCCAAAGGTTAAATGCTATCGCTGTAGGTATAAGCCCAAGATATATGGCCGCCAGGTTTGTTGAAATTGCAGCTTTAGGAATTACTATTAGGAATGAATGATCAAGGACCAACAACACTAATGTTCCAACTAAAATAGAATAGAACATGACCTCATAGGATCTAAGCGTTTTCAATAAAGGCTTTTGAAACACAAAGAAAACGGCGGACGATATTGGAATTATAATCAACATCAACATTTCTAAATCGAGCGACCTTAGTCCCTCATAATTTAACAGACCAATACCTATCATAGCCAGCAATACTCCAATCCAGCCTAGCAGAGATGTTTGCTCACCCAGAAAAAGCGTAGCAATAATTATGGCAAATATTGGCATAGAATTAGCCACGAAACTTACACTGGTGGCCGGGTAATACACCGAGGAGTAATTAAGAGCAATGTGGTAAATAACAATCCCGGCTGACGCTATAGCCAGTATATAAAGCCATTCTTTTGGCTTCGGTACACTGATTTTTTTAAACACCAACGTTGGGAGTAGTACAGCTGAAGCCACTGTAAACCTATATGCAGCTAATTGACTTGGAGAAAAATCTTCCAGGCCAATTTGAACAGCTACATATGATGACCCCCACACTATCACGCAAAAGCCTATAAACACATGTAATACCAGGTTAAAGCTGCTATAATTCTTCAACTGATTTTAATACAGAAGTTAGGTGACTACTAAGTGACGACACATCGGAGGTTGACATTTCCAGATTATACTTAAGCTTTTTTCCATCATAAATTAGTACTCGTTTGCTGGCCATAGTAGCTATTGTTCCTTCATCATTCCTAATAAAATTACTTTCGAATTCTAATTCGAAAGACCTTTTTTCCAGATCCAGCTCTAAATAAGAACCATAAGTGATTTCAATTCTGCCCGTATTATGGCAGATATATAACTGTATTCTTCCATCCGGAGCTGGTTTAAAATATCCTGTTTCCCAGTGCTTGAAGGTTGTCCTTGTACTCTCTATTACCCATGCTATCTCTTCAAAGTGAATAAGGGGTTCGGTTTCAAACGCTTCTTCAATAACCTTAAAGTGTATATGATCCATGTACTCAAAGGGACTAAGTGTCGGAAAACCACCATTCCCCTGCCCCTTCCAACTTCCTAACACCCATGTTAAAGGTTCGATAGGATTTTTGAGTACTTCAACTGTACTCATAAGAATTCAGGCTTGGTCAACCATAACTCTTCTATTCTATACATGTGGAAGTGATCATGCATCAGGGTATGCCTCAGCAAAATTTTTGGATTATACCGGTAGTACTCAGGATGGCTAGCCTCCTTCTCCCAATCTTCCGGGCTGAAAAACCGTAGCATAGCTACCGTGTATTTTCTAAGCTCTCTGAACGAACTCATTTCTTTTTCTAAATCCAGGTCAATTAAACCATTATCATTCACGGTGTCTCCCGGTAAATAAGGATCAAATTTTGGTTGTTCTTCCTCAGTGAAAATCACAAACCGTTGGTTTATCATCTTTTCAGCCTGAGCCAAATGACAGGCGTTCTCATGAATGGACCATTTACCTGGCCTACTTCTCTTTTTTCTTTCCGGTTCCGGAATATCTTTGATGAGATCTTTTAGAATGTCGGGGGTGTAAGAAAGAGCAGAGATCATCTTTTGTATTTCATTATCCATCTTATACCTCCTCAAGGGCTTTTTCCAAATCCATTATTATATCATCCTTGTCCTCAATACCTACCGAAAGGCGAATTAGCCCATCACTTATCCCTGTTTTCCTTCTAGTATCTGGGTCTACAGATGCATGGGTCATAGAGGCCGAATGTTGAATCAGAGTACTTACATCTCCAAGTGAAACAGCAAGGGTACATAACTCCACATTATTTACCAGGGCTCTTCCTTCTTCTACCCCAGCCACTTCAAACGAAATCATCCCTCCAAATCCTCTCATCTGCTTTTTAGCAAGTGCATGCTGGGGATGTGATTCTAATCCGGGATAGTGAACTTTCAATACTTTAGGATGCCGTTCCAAAAACTCAGCTACTGTAGCGGCATTTTCATTATGCCTTTCCATCCTTAGCGCTAATGTTTTGATCCCTCTATGTGCAATCCAACTTGTATGTGGGGATGGAACCGCTCCGAAATATTTGTTCACCTTCCATCTGCATTTTCTTACGAATTCATTACTGCCAATAGCAGCTCCTCCAAGCAAGTCTCCATGACCGCCAATGTATTTGGTCATGCTATGAATAACTACATCCACCCCATAGCTCAACGGATTTTGATTGAATGGAGTGGCAAAGGTATTGTCCATTACGGTTGATAATCCAAAGTCTTTTGCGATTTCAACTACCCTGGAGATATCGGTTATATCTAGTGTAGGATTGGAAGGAGATTCGATATACAAGAGTCTTGTATTAACTTTGATTGCTCCTTCATAAGAAGTTGAATCGGTAGCATCAACATAGGTTACGTCTATATTGAAATTAGATCTTAGATAGTCCATAAGACCTCTTGAGGAGGCATATATAGAACGCGGAGCTATCAAGTGATCTCCTTTTTTCAAATATGTAAGTATGGTGTTTGATATAGCTGCCATCCCGGATGAAAAAACTATGGCCGACTCTCCTTCCTCTAACTCTGCTAATGCTCTTTCCAATACCTCCTGGGTTGGATTATTGATTCTGCTGTAGAAATACCCTTTAATTTCTCCTTCGTGAATAGCAGCGCCTTGTTCAGCATCTGGAAAGCTAAATGTTGAAGCATTGTATATCGGTATGGATATAGCTCCGAAATGATTATTTAGGTCACTCCCAGAGTGAACTGAACGAGTAGCAAAACTATGATTCTGACCTCTTTTTTTTGCGTTCATATCATATTACGCTTAGCTGCAACAAGATTCGGCATCCTCATTTGCTTTAACACTATTAGGATCAACGCCCGCGGGTACTCCACATACTCCTGTCTCCGGTAATTCCAGGTGAACTTGTCTTGCTGCTTCCAAATCACCAGAAAGACCTGCCACTACTGATCTTACTTGTTCATATCCCGTGGCTAATAAAAATGTTGGAGCCCTTCCATAGCTTTTCATTCCTACTATATAAAAATCTTTTTCCGGGTGACTTAACTCGGCTTCGCCATGAGGACGTACAGATCCACAGCTATGAATATTTGGATCTATCAAAGGGGCAAGCTTAACGGGACTTTCTGTTGCCTGATCAAGGTTTATTCGTAATTCCCTGAATATGCTTATATCAGGTTTTAAACCAGTTGCAGTTATGACTTCATCAACCATAATAGAATTAGTAGAGCCTAATGAATCACCATGAATGGCTACTTTATTCCCTTTTCTTTCCATCTCTTCTACAAAGAAAGGGGTAAGAACATCTACTTCATTTGAGTCTACCAGTTCTTTCACCCTTTGGCCTACTTTTCCTCTTCCAGGAAGCTCATCATTATCCAGACCGCCATAAGCATCTTCAACCCTGGCTTTAGTAAGTATCCAGGTTAGGTTCATTTCCTGGTTTTCTTTCTTTAAATCTGCAAGTTCCAGCAAAGCATTGATAGCTGAATGTCCTCCACCAATAACAGCAACATCCTTACCGGCATACCTGTCTTTTTCTTTTCCAAGAACATCCGGAATACCATAGAAAATTTTATCTCCCAGTAATTCCTCTCCGATTGCTGGAAGACCATCTGCCCCTGAAGGCTTTGGTGTTTTCCAGGTTCCCGAAGCGTCTATTACTGCTCTCGCTTCAACAATCTTGACTCCATCATCTGTTTCAACCCTTAACATGAACGGAGCTGAATCCCTACCAAGATTTCTAAGCTTGCTAATCCTCTTTCTTGTTACAGAAATCACTTTCGAACTAAGCCTAATAAATGGTGTTATCTCTTTGGTTTCTGAAAGAGGTAGTAAATATTCTTCGATTAACTCTTTGCCCGTTGGGATTCGATTTAACCCTGGTTCTTTCCAGTTATACCTTGCTAATAGTTCTCTTGAAGCTTTATCAATGTTGAGTTTCCAGGGAGAGAACATTGGAACATGCTCCCAACTTCGTACACTATCCGCAATCTCCATCCCCGATTCGAGAATGATAAATGGCTGGTTCCTTTTGTTAAGATGAGCTGCAGCTGCCAACCCTATTGGTCCGGCTCCTATAATTGCAACTGGAAATAGGTTTGTTGAATTCATTTATATATCGCTTATTTACGATATACGAATATAGAATAAAGAGAAAGTCAGAAGCAAATTATAAATCGCCTAATTACGATTTATAAGATTAGGTTCAGAGACTTCAGTAAATATGTTACTTATCTGCGGTAAAGGACGAGATAAAATCCGAGAATTGTTCCATCATATCCCGGTTTAGGTAGTATAAAGTGAACTTATCTTTGTTCTCTGTTAGGAAAAGCCCGCACTCACGTAATACCTTTACGTGCTGAGACATTGTGGATTGGGAGTAGTCAAACATCTGAACCAGGTCTTTATTGCAAGTCACATTATCGAGTCCCTCTCCTTTATCCTTTTCGTCCAGGTATCTAACCAAGGCAACTCTTAGTGGATGTGATAGAGCATTTGCTAGCTCAGCAATCTTGTGATCTTTTTCGACTATATATGGACTGGATACTTCTGCTCTGATTCTCATGCTAAAACTTTAGCACAAATATACTGCTCGGTGAAGCCTGTAGCAATTTTGGAGTCCTTACTCTAAATCACTTCTTTTGAAAAGCTAAATGGCTTGGTGGTAGTACGAATATTAAAGATGAATAAAATCAGGACTGTACTATTACATATAAATAATATTGACCATCCTTAGTTTTAGCATCACCAGCGCTCCCTACTTTTTCGTTTTCATTCTTTGGATCATCTATATACTTGGCTGTGTAATAGCTCTCTAGTTCGTTAATCAATTCTTCATCAGAGCTGGAGCATAAAAGAAACATCTCATCAAATCCTGAATGAGAACCCATCCTTTTACCAGGATGACCAGTCTTTCCGATTTTAAATTTCTTTGACTCTTTTTTAATGCTATTTATCGCTCGGGTGATTTTTCCTTTTAGCACAGAAAACCCAAACTCCTCTTGATCCTGATTTATGAGAAAGTCATGATTTATCGGCGGGTGTTTATGATCTTCTTGTTCTTCATCTGCTGCTGCAAAAATATCCAGCAACAGCTTTCCAGCTCCGATTCCAAGGGCAAGTAATATTAATCGCTGTATCATAACTTTTACTTTTTAATTGTTAGTCTAAGTCACTTCTTTTAAACAACTGAACCACTTGATTGGCACTTAAATCATCTAAGCCAAGCTGGCCTAGCTCTCCGTAAAAAGAAGCTGGAATTCCTTCATTATAAAGTGTTTGTACCGAATTGGTTGATAGATCATCAAATACCCCAGAATTTCCCATTGCATTCATGTATTCCATAGGAATGTTGGAGTTATATAGACTGATAAGATTATTTACAGAAATCTCATCAAACAAATCAGTAGCAGAAAGACTTTGTATGTAACTAAGAGGGATACTGGAATTGTATAGTGCGAGTATTCCACTAGCTGAGAAATCATCAAATAGATCGGCATCTCCTATTTGTTTAGCATACTCGGCAGGGAAATTGCCTTCATATAACCTAATCATCGCTGTCACAGATAAATCATCAAATGCGTCTGAATTTCCAAGGCTAACTATATAATCCAAAGGGACATCAGAATTGTAAATGGTCAGAAATGCATTCGCAGATAAATCATCAAAAATATCTGCCTGACCAGCTCTCTGGTAATATTCGTTTGGTATCTGCTGTTGATATAAAGTCAATATCGCATTAGCCGACAAGTCATCGAAAAGATCCGAGTCATCTATTAGTTCCACAAATTCTACTGGCACCCCTGCATCATAAAGTAGCTCAAATCCATTAACGGTTACATCATCACTCACATCAATAGCTTTCAATTCGCCTATGTACTCAAGGAAAGGGCTGTTAATAGTAGTCGCTGTAGCGGTACCCTCGCCAACTGCCGTTGCTGTAGGTTCAGGCACGGTTTGAATTACCTCATTTGCAACAAAGCCCTTCACTGACTCAATGGTACTGGAAAAAGGATTGACGGCATAGAAAATGGCAGCTATTACCAGAAAGGCCCCAAATATATACCATCCTATGGTTTTTCGAGCAATCCCTTCTGATTTTTCAAACTCCACATCGAGGCTATCTTGTGACTGTTCCTCGATAAAATCATCGAGGTCGAAGGATTGTTTTCCGGATTTAAAATTTTGCTTTCCCATTTCCAAGTGTTAGTTGCGCAGAGGTAATACCCGGACGATCAAAAATAGTTACAGTTCTTTATTCAATGACGATAAAAATAGCTGTACATCAAAAAACACTGAATTTGACTGTTCTCAGTCGCTTCCTGTCCCAAAAACAATTTGGTTTCCATAAGGATCTCTCACTTCAAAATCTCTCATTTGATATTCCTGATCTTCAGGCACTCCCATCTTCTCGAGCCCCCTTGTTTTGAGTTCCTCGTACACCTTATCCACATCATAACAAAACACATAAATTGAGTTTTTCATCTCTTTATCTGTTTTAGAGAAATGGATGGAAACACTTTTTTCTCTGTTTGTTACCACATATTCGACAGGATCGCCCCATTTGAAGGTAATCTCAAAACCTAATTTATCTTGATACCATGTAGCCGCTTCCTCAGGGTTGGCTACTCCAAAAATCACTGCGAAATGGGATAGATTCTTCTCAGCCATATCATGATTTAAAGCTGGCTAAGCTGGTAATAGATCCTGATTACAATCCTACGGTTCAATGGTCGGTTTTCTATGATATCCTGCCTCTGACCATCCTGGTGTGGCACCACTGGTTTAGTGTCAGCATAGCCAGACGCCTTTAACCGATCTCCTTCTATTCCTTCTTCAATAAAATACTTTACAACCCCGGAAGCACGTGCAACCGATAATTCCCAGTTAGATGGATAAACCGGGGTATTGATGGGAACATTATCTGTATGGCCCTCCACATCTACATTGAATTTATAGAAATCGAGGGCATTCATAGCCTGAGTTACCTTATCGATAATCCCTTCACCCGTTGGAAGCAAGTTAGCTTCTCCTGAATTGTAAAAGGAGCTACTATTGAAGAAGAGTTTTATCCCATCTTTATCTAAAGTGATATCCACCAAACCTTGTTGTTTTTCAGTAGCAAGAAGGGAGTCCAGATCCTGTTTTACTTCCGCAAGAGGAGTCCGAACATTTTCCTCTTTGCTAATCTCTGAACGTAACCCTTGCTTCATCTGTTCCCAAAGATTCAGATCTACATAAGACACCGCAATCAGCATAGCAAAAAATGCCAATAGCAGGGTGATCATATCACTGTAAGTGAGCAACCAGTCTTGATCCTCAGTATGCTCTTCCTGGTTCTGTAAGGGCGATATGTTTTTTCGCGAGAGCATTTAATCGAATGCTAGCCTTCGCTTTTATTCCTTTTGAAATCCCGTTGTAGATAAGTACTCATCTTATCCTGAATGTAGAACGACGATTTTTTATCATTTATCATCAAAATGCCTTCCAAAATAAAGTATTCCCTGAATTTATTCATCTGGGTGATATTCTTAATTTTTTCTGCGATCGGGTAAAAAATAAATCGTGCCAAAGAGATACCATATAAAGTGGTTATCAAAGCAGCTGCCAAACCCGGTCCCATACCCGATGGATTTTCCAGTTGACCAAGCATCACGACGAGCCCAAATAGGGTTCCAAACATCCCGAATGATGGTGCTGCTCCACCCATTGCTCTTAATACATCTACCACTACCATTTTTCGGAAATACTGCTCTTCCACATGGTTTGCTCCAAACTCCTGGATATCTTCATTGGTATAGTTGGTACTTAACAAGGAAAACAAATAGCCAGAAACATCTTCAGCATGCTCCTCTTCAAGCTTTATAAGCGCCTGTACCCTGTTTGCTTTAATTTGATCATTCCAGTCAAGGATGCTTTCCAAATCATTTACCAGTGTTTTTGCCGTGGTTTTTGACTGGCTAAAAAGCAGAAAAATACTCCCGAATGCTTTTCCTACATACCTGGGCTGATAGGTTATGAATACCGCATTTAGTACACCGCCCATAACAATGAATAAACTCGGTAGATTTAAAAACCGGTAATCAGATAATGCAGGGATAGAGTTAATCACAGTAGTTGTTCCAGTAATTTCGGTTATCCCAAAAACCAACATCCCAACACTAAATATTACCCCTAATAAATTAGTTAGTGAAAGCCTCATAATTAATTACCTTCGCCCCTTATTTCATCAATTAGCGTTTCTAATTCCGGAATACTTGGAACCGGAATATTCGGATCCATCTGCACCGCCCTGTTCCAATTAGCCCGGGCTGCTGTAATATTCTCTAACATGAAGAAGATCGTTCCTTTGAGTGCATAAGCATCTGCCGTCTCCTGAATTTCTATCGTCTTGTCTACTTCTTCTAATGCCTGACGATATTCTCCTAAATAGAATAAATCCTGCGCTTTTCTGTAGCTAGATAATAAAGTCTGGATATCTATAGCGCGATTTTTGATAAGCGTGGAATCTTTTACCACCACTGAATCTTTTTCCTGTGGAGTCATCCCACTCAAATCCATATAAAATTGATCTTTTTTTGGATCGAGTTTTATCTGAATATTTGAACTTCTGTTTGTATAGGTTACGATGATATCATTCTCCCCTGATGATTCATCGCCATCATTTGATGTTGTTGCCCTATTCTCTTGTTGCTGAGGAGTTGAAGGAGTTGTTCCATTTTCAGCTGAAAGATTCTCCGAGGAGGCACATCCACCTGAAACAAGCAGCCCACTAACCAAAAGTAGTGCTACCCACTTAGAAGCGTATAATTCCCTGGATACCATAGCTTAGTTTATCAAAGGTTACTTGTTGAGTGTTATCTAAAGTGATGGTCTCGCCAGAAAGGGTAATTTGACTATAAACCGCCACACCTAAATTCTGTGTCAAATTTAGGAGAAGTCCCGGATTGGCAGAGAACATCTGTCCTTCAGGTTTTCCAAGAGGAAATTGAATATTCCCATTTAAGTAGAAAGCTACTCTATATGCATTAATGTCTTCTATCTTTTTTCCTACAGCTTGATAATATGTAATACCAAACTCTATGAGAGTCATATCAAATTCATCCACCTCTCTTGGAAGAAGCGCATGAAAACCGCCAGTAAATCCTAAATAGGCGCTGTTATCACTGTTTAATGGTTGGCGATATGTATAAGTGGCCCCAATATTCACGACTATTTCTGATAGAACACTATCGCCAGCAACAAAACTGGAATCTCTTGCAGCCAAACTATCAGGAGTGAAGATATTATTCCCAACTCTACTACCTACTACTAAATTAATAAGACTGGTTTTCCCTTTTTCAACCTCTACTACTACCGGCTTTTTGTTAGAAACGAAACTCTTAGTCCACACGATCTCCCGAGATTGAGGATTCATCATACGCAATGCGATTACTAAACCTTCCGGACTTCTGCGTTGAACTGAAAGTTCTACCAAACCCTGAACTCCATATTTTTCTGTAATCTCAAGGAGCATTTCCGGTGAGACATCCGCCAAAGACCTCCCCCTGATGTTCAGGATCTGGAGTGTGCTATCGCTGCCAACGATTTTCATTTTATCGTTTGGCTCTAATTCGGGTGGAGATAAAACGGTAAGTCCCGCGTATTGTCGAAAGGCATACTCTATTTCAGATCGGATATACTCTATTTCCTCATTTGTGAAACGAAGGGAACTATAGTTGATCTTGTAAACAGCAATTCGTCGAATGTTGGCAGGAACATCATTTAATTGTTCCTCCATATCCTCCATAATTTGGTCCATTAAATAGGGATCTCCGGACTCAAAAGATTGAGCATATAATATTCCTGAAGAGCTTATCAGAACGAAAAAGAAACCTAGAAGCACTGCACTTAAGAACTTCTTCATGTACCTACCCCTCTGTTTTCATTTTACGCCGAACTGAATACAACACTACTTTTTGAGCATCCTCAATTTCTCTTGTAGTTGCCTCGGTTGGGTTTTGTATTTCAGAAAGAATAAGCTGCTGCTCCCGTTTCGGTCTCACTCGTAATACTTTTTCTCGTACAGCAGCTGGAGCAGTTCTAAGTGCTAATATGATAGTTTCTGTAGGAACTTCTTCCAAAGCTCCCTGTACAAATTCGTCTTTCACTTTTGGTAAATCATCAAAACCAATGAAGAACTTTTTGATCCTCTTGGCCAGATTGAGATCCTGCTCAGCTATCGAACGCACATAATTGTCTTGCTCGGAAAGAGGCAATGTTTCAATGGTAGTAAGTATGCTATCAACACCATCCGCAGCTACGTACTTCATATCTGATACAGATAATGCTTTATTGGAGAAGTGAGAAGCTACTTTCTTGTACACCGAAATAGGAATATTATTGATCTTACCCATCTTCAGGAGAATGGAAATCCTCTTTTGATCATCAAGCTTTTGAAGAATTGCTCCAGCTCTTTCACCTGCAACCTGAGCCAATAGTATTGCTACCATTTCATCTGATTCTTCTTTCATTAAATGAAGAAGTTGTTGATCTGTCAGCTGGTATACGAAGTCGAATAAGTTTGATCCTGAATCGGAAGAATCCTGAGCCACTTTAATTTGCTGTACACTTCTACGAAAATTCTTTACTTCTTCAATCCGCTCATCAATAGGAATTGCGTCCAGATTCACGGAGGCAAATCGTAGCGTTTCAAATGTATCCACCTCAAGATGTGGTTCTAACACATTTAAAAGCTTTTCATCTACACTTGTCAATCCTCTTACTGAACGAATTACACCTTGTTCATCGTCACTGGCTATCCACTGCTGAATTAAATCAGCAACTACTCTTGGGCTACTAATTACAGCATTTGTGATAAAAGTTTTGTCCTCTTCGAAAGAGGCTAATGTTTTTGCATCCGGCCCTGTAGGAATCCCTTTTTCTTCTGCAGTTGCTTGTTGCATTCCAGCAGGATCAAACATTGGATATGGATAGAGAGGCTGCTCCTCCTTTTTGGGACTTTTCATAATTGCGTATAGTAATGCAATCAAAAGAAGTACTCCGAGGCCTGCAATTACATACATAAGATGGGCAGGATTATTCCAGTCGATTCCTAAAAATATTCTTTTCTCTGCTTCCTGAGTTTCTTCCTCATTTTGAGGCTGAATCCGTTCCACCTGATCATCCTGAGCATTATTTTGAGGTGCTCTTTGTTCATCCTGTTCAATAGCCCTGGCATTTCTTGGAAATACTTTCTTTTCAACAGAAACAATATCACCTCTAAAACGGTCCGCGTTTGAAATTAAGGATGCTGCTTCTTCTACAAATTCTACATCCTCATCGCTGTATGAAGTATCTACAAGTACTTTGATATTGAGATTGGTAAGTCGAAACCTTGTATCAAACCCTGAGGCTTTAAGACTGTCTCTAGTTGGTTGTGTGGATCCTCTGAGGTTTGGCGGGATAAAAGGTAATCCAGGAAGGTTCTCGATTTGAATAGCTTCTTCCCCTTCTACTACTTCATAACCTGTTGGAACCAAAACACGCTCTAAGGTTGCTTTCACATCTACTATAAAAGTACCAGCTTTATAGTAATCTGATAAAGCATTATCTAATACTACTTCATAGTATCTCTCGTACTTGGTCGCTTCCTCCTGTATATCAGGTGCTACCGATTGCCCCGGTAAGGTCTGCGAATATGCTACTACTCCATAGATAGCAATCCAAATGGTAAGCAGCCATTTTTTTGTTATCCCGATCATATTTAAACCCCATAGGATTTATTTAGCCTTATTTATAGATGATTAAAATCGAACACCAAGTATGCGGAAAAAAAACAAGTTTTCCACATTATTATTTAGAAAGACTACATAATTATACTACCAAATATACATCCACAAGTACTTAGTTTTCAATAAATATCTCTTTAAAGGGCTTTTAAGCCCTCTTTCTGCTTAAGATTATCCACAATCCTATTTACATAGAATTAATCTAAGTTCTTGGATTAAAATGACTGATACCTCCAAAAATTCCTTTTTAAGTCAACGATATACTATTAAAACAGATACTGTTGCAACAGATATAGTTTCTTTGTAGGCTAAACGGCAATAAATCTCTAATCATGATCGAGTACAACCCGAAAGAAACGAACCAGCTCCTTTCAAGAATGTTTAATTCTATTCCGGTGCTTTTGATCATGTTTAATAAGATCGATAAATCTGTTCGAATTAATGATGAATTTGAACGCATTCTAGGATGGACGAATGTGGAGGTTTCCGGACTTCCAATTCTCGAAACATTCATAAAGGATGAACAGGAACGAAAAGAAGCAGAGCTTGTAGCGAGTAAATTTGACGGTACATGGGGCGAATTTCAGGTTTCTACAAAATCAGGAAACAAACGAACTCAGCGATGGGCGAGAGTCGCCTTAAACGAAAATATCAGTGTAGGGATTGGCATAGACCTCGAACAACAGAAAAGAATTGAAGACACACTTTCAAAGGAACAGAAACGATTCGAGCTTATCTCTAAATCTACCAACGATGTGCTTTATGAATGGGATTTGATAAACGATTCTGTTTGGTGGAGCCGTGGATGGGAAACTCACTTTGGTTTTAAGCCAGAACAAATAGGGCATAATTTTGGATGGCTTAAAACTTTAATACATCCTGAAGATCTGGCAAATCTTGATGAATATTTTGAGAAGCAAAAAAATTCGAAGCGTACACATTGGGACTATCAATACAGAATTCAACACCCTAATGGAGACGTCATTCATGTATTGGATAAAGGATACTTTATTCGTGATACTAAAGGTAAGGCTATTGAACTAGTTGGTGCTCTTGTTAATATTTCTGATGACATAAGCCAACGAATTGCTCTTCGAGACTCAGAGGAAAAGTATAGGATACTCTTCCATGAAAGCCCGATGCCCAAGTCCATATTTGATCCAATCACATTGAAATTTGTTGAAGCGAATGACGCAGCACTAAAACTATATGGGTATTCGAAAGACGAAATCACAAGTGTATCTATGTTTGATATACACCCACCTGAGGAAATGGAACGGGTAATTGAACGAGCAAAAAAATACCATGGCAAACCTGCTCCAACAGCCGAATGGAGAAACATTACCAAGTCGGGTGAAGAGATCTATGTTGAAGTAACCACTGCTCAGATCAGTTATTTTGGGCAAGAGTACCGTATGGCTACTATAAAAGATATTACTGCCCAACGAAAAGCGGAAGAAAAGGTATTCTCTGCTTTTGTTGAAGGAGAAAACAGAGAAAGAATAAGACTGGCGCAGGAATTACATGATGGAATTGGCCAGTACTTAGCCGCCACCTATATGAACCTCGATTCTCTCCGAAATAAGCTGGAAACATTTAGCAATGAAGACTTCGAACGATTCGATAAAGCCATTTCCTATCTAAAGCAAGCCATGGTCGAAACAAGGACTCTATCCCATAATTTAATGCCAAAGGTTATTGAGGATTATGGGCTTGCAATTGCGGCAAAGGAATTAGTCAATGATATTGAAAGTAATACAGAAATCGACGTTAATTATTTCAGCAACATAGAAAAGGAAGATCTTTCTCAGAAAAAGCAGATTAATATTTATCGAATCATTCAGGAATGCCTGGCCAATATTGTAAAACACTCAGGCGCCACTAAAGTGTCTATCCAGTTAATAAAGGATAAATTTGATTTGATGCTGACCATTGAAGATAATGGAGTGGGTTTCGACGGTTCGAGTTCCGACTTTAACTCAGGGCTTGGGCTCAGGAGTATCAAAACCAGAGTTTTTATTATGGGAGGTATTTTTGATATCGAAACAAGAAAGGAAAAAGGAACGCTAATTTCTGTGAGTGTCCCCCTCAGCAATTAATAAGCGAATACATTCTATGGCTAACATCCACATACTCATTGTTGATGATCATAAAATTGTAAGAGATGGAATACAGTCTCTCCTTGCTAATGACCCTGATATAGTTATTGTAGGCGAAGCAGGTAATGGGCAAGAAGCCATTCAACAAATCAGTGCCCCCGAGCATAAAATTGATCTTGTTATTATGGATATAAATATGCCCATAATGGATGGCATCGAGGCTACTCAAGAAATAAAAAAAACCAACCCAAATATTAAAATCCTTGCATTAACGATGGTGAATGAACAACACCATATCCGTAAGATGATTGAAGTTGGAGCCTCTGGGTATATCCTTAAAAGTTCCAGTCAGCAAGAACTCATACTTGCGATACATAAAATCGTAGAAGGCAGTCATTACTTTAGCGAAGAGGCAGCACAATCTATTCTAAGAGATATGGTAAACCCCGTACTAAGTAAAAAAGCTTCCGACATAAGTATGCAGATCACTGACAGAGAGAAAGATGTTCTTCGCTTGATAGTTGATGAATTCACTAATCAAGAGATAGCAGAAAAACTATTCATAAGTGTTAGAACGGTAGATGCTCACAGAAGAAATCTGCTCCAGAAAATAGGTGCTAAAAATACAGCTGGTTTGGTGAAATTTGCTCTTGAAAACGAGCTTTTTAAATAGCCTTTAATTCAAGTTTCCCTAACAATTCTACTCCCTTTATTAAAGACTATTTAGATACATAGGTGAAAACGCCTAATTTTAAAATTAGGCATTTGACGGGTTATCTGGAGCAAATAAGAGCGGTAATTTTGTGTCGTAAAATAAAACGATGCAACCATGATACGCTCTAATCATTTTTCCAGTACTCTCGAGCTTAATTCAGTAAGCCAACAGGTTCTCTCCGCATTACCAGGACAGGTAGCTATAGTAAATGAGTCAGGTGAGATTGTTGCTCATAATGCAAAGTGGACTTCTCTTAGAGAACTTGTTGAGGAAAAATGGGCCTTCCCTTTATTGGGTGAGAATGTACTCAACATTCTGCAATATCCACTGAGTATGAATAACGATTATGCCCTTAGATTTATCATTGCCTATAAATCTGTATTGACGGGTGAGAATGAGTCAGTTAAAGTGCTTTACCCGGTTACTCTTGATAGCCAAAAATGGTTTTGCCTCACTATTTCAGCTTTGGAAGAAAAGGAATATTTCCTACTTGTTAATGAAGATATCAGTGATGAGATGGAAGCGAAAAGTAATCTTACAGATCGTAACGTTCGCCTTCATCTAAGCGAAGAGAGGTATAAAGATCAATTCAAAAACAGTTTGGATGGAATCATTATCGCTGAACAAAATGGTAAAATCTTCAATGCCAATCCCGCTGCTTGCAAAATGCTGGGTTATAATGCTGAAGAATTAATTGGGCAAAAAAGGGAATTCCTAATTGATTCTACTGACCCCAAAGTCATTGAAGTAATTACTAAAAGAGATAAGAACAACTTTTACCATGGGGAGTTTGAATTTATTTCTAAAACCGGCCGGAAGGTTTTAGTCGAACTAAAAAATAGAGTTGTTAAAGGAGAGGATGGAACCAGTCACTCTATTCTTAGCTTCAGAGACTTAACTACCATCCGACAACAGGAACGCTTTTTTAGAAAGCTCTTCAATTCGAGCCCTAATGCTATTGCCTTGTTAGATATAGAAGGTAAGGTTCAAGAAACCAATAAAAGCTTTGAAACTGTTTTTGAGTACCAGGATTTCGAGACTAAAGGCAAATATCTACCTGATTTAATTGTTAGCGAAACTGAAATAACTGAAGCTGAACAGATCATAGAAAAAGTTATTTCAGGAGAAGAAGTAAGCCTCGAAGGGTTCCGATATACCAAAACAGGAAAACAAATTCCGGTTATCATGAGTATGTTCCCAATTTGGAATGACTCAGAAACTGAAATTGCTTCGATATTCTGTATTTATGTTGATCACTCGGAGCAGCATCATACCCGAAAGGTTATTGAAGATCAGCTTAAAGAAAATGAAATCCTTCTTCAGGAAATCCATCACCGGGTAAAAAATAACCTGGCTATCATTTCAGGTCTTATAAGCCTTGAGAATTTTTACTCCTCAGATGAAGTTGCAAAGCAACAACTTTCACTTACTCAATCCCGAATTCATTCCATAGCCAAAATCCATGAATTACTATATGATAATGAGGATTTCACAAGAATTGATTTTCAGAAATATGTGTCCGATCTGGCGTCTTCCTTTTCTAAATCTTCCGAGTTAGAATTTATTTCTGAAACAAGCCAATCAATCTTGCTGAATGTAAATCAGGCTGTTCCATGCGGCATGTTACTCCATGAGATATCAAACCTGATTGCATTAAGAGGAAATTCCAATCCCGGATCAAACAATACGGTCACTTTTAATCTAAGTGTACTTGAAGAGCAGTTTGTAATCACTATTTGTGAGCCTTATGGAAGGAGCTTATTTGATTTCATGAACAAAAAAGAAGACAGGCTTGCTTCGGAATTGATCTCAGTATTGATTCGCCAGTTGCATGGATCTATCGAAATTATAGGGAAAGACAAAACATGCATAGTAATCTCGTTTAAAAAGAGAGACAAAAAAGGTGCCCATAGCGCCATTTTGTAACACCCGAAATACCCAGAAAAGTTGGTTAGGTTTATTGGCGAGGGCTACCCTGTGAAAGGGGTGGCTCTCTTTTTTTTATAACTTAGTTATTCTGAATGTTTTTCTTATCACATTCGAGGATTTTTTTTCCAATGAAAGCCCGATCAGAATTAACATCCGATTGATCAAGTGCAACCTGATAATATGATTTGGCAATATCATATTTCCCAAGCTGCATATTCATTTCTGCTATTGCGGCATATAATAAAGACCTCCTTGATGACTTCGAGTGCTCCTCCATTTGCTTAAGTATCTCAACACCCTTCTGAAACCCTTCAACTCGACTTAATGCAATTGCGTGATTAAGCCGAACTACAAAAGAGTCATTCAGGACAAGAAGTTTTTGATAGCAATATAAAATCACATTCCAATCTGTTGTTTCCATCGAATCGCTTGTACAATGTATAGAAGCTATTGTGGATTCCAGATGATACCTGCTTAACTCAGAACTTTGCCGTGATTTTTTGAGAAAATGAAGTCCCATTTCAATTAATTCCTGATCCCATTTGGAGCGGTCTTGCTCACCTATTTCTATCATTTCTCCAAGACTATTCACCCTTGAAGGAAAACGAGCTAAACTGAAGTACATTAATGACAGTAGCGCATAGATTTTACCTTGATCAATATTCTTCACCTCCACCAAAAGAAGGCTTAGTCGAATTGCTTCATAACACAACTCTTCATTAATAACCTGATCTCCTCTCGTTGTTTTATACCCCTCGTTAAACATGAGATAAATGATGGTAAGTACGATATCCAACCGACCAGTAACAGCTGATAAGAAAGGAATACCGATCGTATCATGTTTTTCTTTTAACTGCTGCTTTGCTCTAAAAATGGTTTTCTTGACAGCTTCTGGTTGCATGAGCAATGCATTGGCTATTTCTTTATCCCCAAAACCAGACATTACTTTGAGTGTAAGCATAATCTGAGCCTTGGGTTTTAAATCCGGGTGGCAACAGGCAAATAATAGCCTTAACTGACTGTCTTTAATCTCATGATCTAAAAACAGCTCATCGATCTCTTCTTCAGCCTGTTCAAAATGTATCTTTTCTCTTTTTTCAGCATGTCTTTTTTTCCTGTTTAGCTCGTTTATGATTTTATTCTTTGCAACAAGCATTAACCATGCCTCCGGGTTTTCTGGTTCTCCTTTAAGACCCCAGGTCTTAATAGCAGACAGAAAAGTCTCCTGGATTATATCTTCAATCAGATCAACATTTTTAAATCCAAAAATGCGGGTTAAAATAGCAGACATCTTCCCCGACTGATGCCGAAAAAGATGCTCTACTATATTAGATGCGGTATGTGGTTCTGTTTTTTCCACTAGAACTTCATGATCTCACGAACTTCTACTTTCCCACCTAATCTTAAAATGGGGCATCCTTTTGCAATCTCGGTAGCCTCATCCAAACTTTCTGCATTGATTAGATAAAAACCACCTACCAGTTCTTTGGCTTCTATAAAAGGACCATCAGTAACTACTTTATCTTTTCCCCTAATGGTTTTTGCTTCAGGATGAAGTGGCTCACCGGAATCATATCGATCTCCTAGTTCTTGTATCCATTGTCCGTGTACTTCAATTTCCTTTTGCATGTCTTCAGGTGAGAAGTCATCATAGGCATTGTCGCTCTCAAAAAGAATTAGCATATATTTATTCATGTTATCTCCTTAGTATGAATTAATGTTCACCTAGATAACAAAGATACTTTTCTATCCGGGACATTTTGAGTAAGCAAAAAATAAAACGAAGTTAATTTTAAAAAGAAACCTAAGATCAACTATGTACATACCCTCCTCATTTAAGGAAGAAAACGAGGCTATCCTTTTCGATTTTATAGAAGAATTCAACTTTGGAATTTTGTTTAGCAGCCATGAAGCCAAAGACCAGGCCACGCATCTGCCATTTCTATTGGATAGAAAACGTGGAGATAGAGGTACTCTGATTGCTCACTTTGCTAGGGCTAATAAACATTGGGCAGAAATAAATGAAGAGGGAGAAGTACTTTGCGTGTTCCACGGACCACATGGTTACATCAGCCCGTCATGGTATAAACAAAGAGAAACCGTACCTACCTGGAATTATTCGGCCGTGCATATTTATGGTACTCCAAAAATAATCGAAGATACCAACGAACTAGCCAATATGGTTACTCAGCTAACCCAATATCATGAATCGCAAATAGAAACCGATTGGTCGCTAAAAGAGGGTGAACACAAATTTGAAAGTCTTCTTAAGGCTATTGTAGGCATTGAAATTGAGATCAAAACCATTGAAGGAAAATTCAAATTCAATCAGAATCGGTCAAAAGAAGATCAACAAGGGGTAATTGATCATCTGGATGACTCAGTATCTCCAGGTGTGAAAGATATTATGAAGAAGAATTTAATATCTGGAAATTCTTAAGACGCTAACTTGGTCTTAAAGGCCATAGCGTAAATCTTCATCTGCTTAACCATAGAAGCTAATCCATTTGCCCGCGTAGGGGAAAGATGCTCAGCCATTCCAATCCTGGAAATAAAATCCGGATTTGTTTGAATAATCTCATCCGGAGTGTGCCCCGAGTAAAAACGAACCATTAAAGAAACGAGGCCTTTCGTGATTGCTGCATCACTATCCGCTTTAAAAATAACCTTATTTTCTTCAAGAGAAGCTGTAAGCCAAACTTTGCTTTGGCATCCCTTAACCAGGTTTTCATCAATGTGGTCTTTCTCAGGTAATGGCTCAAGTTTTGAACCTAATTTTATGATATGCTTGTATCGCTCTGTCCAATCTTCAAAAAGGTTGAACTCCCTAGCAATGCGATCTTGTTTCTCAATGATATTCATGAACCAAATATACAGAAATAAAAAAGCCCCAACTTGCTAGTTAGGGCTGAAAAATTTCAAAAAACCGATTAGCTTTCTTTGAGTTCTAGCTTAGCAACAGACTTAACTGAACCAACTTCACCGATATCATCATCCATTATTGGTTTGAATGATTGAAGCACAGGAAGATATTCGCCTTCAGAAGTCCTGTATCTACAGTACTCAGTGAGTGATTCTCCATTAAAAGCTCTTTTTAGTGCAGAAGAGATCTTATCCTTGTCATCATCATGAAGAACTGAACTTATCCCTTCATTGAAAATGATTTCTTTGTTAAGTCCGGTAAGGTCTTCAAAACCTTCAGTAATGTATTTACAAGTAATTGTTAATCCATCTTCAGCATAGGAGAACTTGAGTGTGAATTCTTCGGCTCTTCTAAGTAATTCATCAAAATCTGTATTGAAGATAGCTTTTGCTGTTTCCTTTTTCTCCGTTACATCCCTTTGATAGGATACCCAATGAGTTACTTCTCCTTCTTTATTGAATAGAGGATGAATATCCCATTGGTTTATAAACTCTGTACCATCTTTACGATAATTAATGCTATGACCAAAAAACGCCTGACCTTCGATTAACCTTCTTTTGAGTCGATCAAGGATAGCTCGATCGGTTTTAGGACCTTGAAGTATTCTTGGAGTTTTACCTATTACTTCCTCAGGAAGGTAGCCAGTCATTTCAGTGAAACCATCATTCACATATACAATTTTCGGACCTGGCTTTTCAAGGTCTAATTCCGTGATAAGAATGGAATCGTAATCGTTGCGAATTGCGTTTTCAAGTAGCTCAAGCTGGAATTTATAACTAACCGCTTTTTTCTCTAACTCGGCAAATAATTCCTTTAAATTGGAAAATGAACTTTCATCCTTAGAAAGTTCTCTTAAATGTTCCAGAATTTCTTTATTCAAAATACTCATACTTATCAATTACTTAGCTTATCTAAGATGATATTCTTACTCGATTATAACTATCTGAATTTAGCTTTCATTCCATCTTTATGAAAATAATCGTATTCTAATACTATCTAATTAGTATTTAATGAACCCTAGACCCTTACTTTTCTCCTCCATTCTTATCCTTCTCTCTAGCTGTTCTCTCTTTCTAAAAAGCTCAAAGCCTTATCAACCTGAAATGGTTCATATACAAGGTGGATCTTTTATACTGGGAGATGTTATTGAAGAACGAAATACAGATGCACTACCCGTTCATGAGGTCACCATAGGTTCATTTTACCTGAGCAGATATGAAATCACATTCGAAAAATATGACCAGTTTGCCGAATCAAAAGGTCTAACTCTTCCTGACGATGGAGGGTACGGAAGAGGGGACCGAGCGGTTGTTAATATTACCTGGGATGAGGCTTTAGCTTTTTGTAAAAGCCTGGGCTACCGCTTACCCTCGGAAATAGAATGGGAGTACGCCGCCAGATCGGCTGGGAAAAAACAATTATATGCTGGTACAAATAATGTCGATTCTTTAAAGCATTATGCCATCACAAGAGATTCGAATATTAACTTTTCTTTTAGAGTTGGATCACGTCTTCCAAACGATATTGGGCTTTATGATATGAGCGGTAATGTATTTGAATGGGTTGATGAGTTTTACCAATTCTATAGTATGCCCGATCAACTGCATAACCATAAGACAGACGGGATCAGAATTATCAGAGGAGGGAGTTTTGGTGAACTGACTTCAACAACAAGAACGTATTGGAGAACCGGCACACTGCATGATGTTCGGGCATCGGATCTGGGCTTTAGATGTGCCAAGTCGAAATAAAAAAGGGGGAGCCGAAACTCCCCCTTCCTCACTCACTCATCGAAGTAGCAACTTCGCAATAGTGCTCAGCTGCATGTTCGTTGTACCTTCGTAAATCTTACCGATCTTTGCATCACGGTAAAATTTTTCGACAGGATATTCTTTCACGTATCCATAACCACCGAAGAGATCGACAGCCATGGAAGAAACTCGTTCTGCAACCTCTGAAGAATAGAACTTGGCCATAGCTGCTTCCTTAAGGAACGGTTGACCAGATTCTTTAATTCTTCCTGCATTGTAAACGAGTAACCGTGCGGTTTCGATATCAGTAGCCATTCTGGAAAGCTGGAATTGAACTCCCTGAAAATCAGAAATAGCTTTGCCGAATTGCTTTCTTTCTTTCACATAATCAATGGTAGCGTCAAACGCTCCCTGGGCAATACCAATCATTTGAGCACCAATACCAATTCGCCCTTCATTCAGTGTCTCAATGGCAACTTTGTATCCTTTACCATACTCCCCAAGTATATTCTCTTTTGGAACTTTACAGTCTTCCAGTAACACCTCACAAGTAGAGCTAGCCCTTATACCAAGCTTGTTTTCTTTTTTAGAAACGGACAAGCCTTCCATTCCTCGTTCTACAACAAAGGCTGTAATACCTTTATACCCTAATTCAGGATTTACATTGGCAAATACTAAAAAGATATCTGCCTCATTAGCATTGGTGATCCAAAGCTTAGAGCCGTTAAGGATAAAATGGCTATCTGTTTCTTTTGCGGTAGTTTTTAATGCAAAAGCATCACTACCAGAACCAGCTTCGGATAAGCAATAAGCACCAACTTTCTCAGTAGCTAGCTGTGGAAGATATCTTTCCTTGATATCATCAGATCCATAGCGGATAAATGCATTATTAACGAGGGTGTTTTGCACATCCATAAATACACCCGCAGATCCATCTACACGGGAGATTTGTTCGATGGCAACTATGGACATCATAAAAGTTCCCCCAGCTCCGGAATATTTTTCAGGGATTTCAATCCCCATAAGACCCATTTCAAAAAACTCTTTAATTAAACCCGAATCTAATTTTGCGTTTTCATCCATTTCATGTATTAATGGAACAATAGAACTCTTAGCAAAATCAGCCGCTGCTTCCTTGAGCATTTGTTCATCTTCGGTAAGCTGGGTTAAAGGAGGAAGGGATTGTTCTACTTGATTCATTCTTTTCTTTTGTTCAGGATTTCAGCGGATCGAAAATATACAACTGTAAGCGCTTTTTTACTATTAAAAAGTCAGATTTTTCGAAATTCATTTAAGCTCTCTAAACATCAAATTACTGCTTAGTATAGAACAGCTCTCCCAGAATAATCCGCAGTTTTCGCCCTAAAGGTAGCTAACTGATTTTTTCTATTCTGTTAAAATTATTTTCTCTTCTTCTTTTTTAGAAAACATAGCGATTCCGCTTCATATTTGACGTAAATCTTAAGCGTAAATTTATAAAAGTATAAATTTTGAAACATTTAGCGCCGAGTGTACTCATTTTAGTAGCGTTTTTTTTAAATCTTTATGAAAGCGCTTACATAATAAATAACAGAGTCACTAAACAAGGAGAAAAATGAAAGAGATAAAACTGGGAATGCTATTAGTAATCATGTTCAGCTTCTCAAATTTTAGCCAAGCACAAGATGATGTAATGATGCAGGCCTTTTACTGGGATGTACCTGTTGACGCATCAAACTTTAACGGAAGCTGGTGGGATTCACTGGCAAGCAAATCAAAAAGCCTTTCCGATGCCGGTTTCACAGGAATGTGGATTCCTTCGCCATCAAAAGGAAATTTTGGTATCTACGATATGGGTTATGGGATTTATGATCACTACGACCTAGGCAATTACAATCAAAAGGGAACCACCGAAACCAGATTTGGTAGCCGAGCCGAGCTGGAAGCTATGATAGACTCTATGCACAATAATGGCATTGAGGTATACGCAGATATGGTTCTCAATCATATGTACACAGATGGAGACTATTATGGGTCATCGAATGATATGGAGTCAAATCCCGATGTGAAACAATATGTATTTGATGAAGCCTATATAAACGGAACGCAGTATCAATCCTATCCAACCAATGAAATAACCTGGGTTATCCCCAGTGCTGCTACTGGAACTTACTATATCCAAATATCAGGTTATAACCTCGACTTTGGAGCCAGCTATACCGAACGTGGTTATGATGTTATGATCGACTGGACGGGAGGCGGCGCCTCAAGCACTACTGTTTGGGAATCAGAAAATAATGATGGAGGTGGTAACTATAATACCGTTTCATCTTCAGGAACCACGGTGCGAGGGCACATAAATTCGTCCGGAGATATTGATGAATATGAAATCACTCTATCCAGTTCTGCGGATATAGTAATACAGATCACCGCAAGAAAAGAAGGAACTGATTCAGGAGGAAACTGGGAATGGCAATGGGCAGACCAAAACAATGGATACTACCCTTCTGCTATCTGGTTTAGTGGAAGCAATCTTGCAAATACTACTCTTGAAGCACATACCGCTACCGGAGTTTCTTATGTTACTCATACCGGAACCGGAGAGCCGAACTACTCATGGAATCATGATCATTTTCATCCGGTTGACAGCAACGACTGGTTAGGATACCCTGGAAATGATGAAATCATAACAAATACCAAATTCTTTGGGAATGACTTAAACACTTTCGACGCCACCGTAGTTAGTCGACTTGAAGATTGGGGGTATTGGATGGCCGATGAAATCGAGTTTGATGGTTTCAGACTGGATTTTGTACGTGGATTCCAGGAGACTTTTGTTGCCGATTGGGTAAACAACCTTCCCCTTCTTAATGGAAGTCAACGCTTTATTGTAGGTGAATACTGGGGGAACGCTTCTTCTATTCATTCCTGGGTAACCAATGTTAGCAACGGTACCTCTACCGTTACTAGTACAACTACTACAGGAGCTGATGTTGATGCTTTCGATTTCCCATTAAAGTTTTCATTGAATGATATCGTTAATAATACAGCCGGAACAGCTGATATTACCGCTACACTTGACCATGCTGGTATGATTAGAAATACCGAAGGGTATGCCCTCTCAGGTACCAGCGTAGTTACTTTTGTAGACAATCACGATACTGGTAAAGAGCATGATAAATGGGTCTTCAGTGATTGGGATATGGCTTATGCTTATACCTTAACTCACGAAGGTAGACCAACGGTCTTTTACTCTCATTACTATGGCACATTACAAGAAGATGCTCACAGTAGCTCCTATACAACTCAGGCTCCATCCAGCCTTCGAGATGATATCGATAACCTGATTCATATTCGAAAGAACTATCTCGGTGGAACAACCGAAGTTCTAAGTGCTGATGGAAATCCTTATCCATCCAGTGACGCGGCGGATGTGTATGTTGCAAGAAGAAATGGTAACGGAACTAAAACAGGAGCGATCATAGTGATCAACGACAACAGCTCATCCACTAAAGGGCTTTGGGTTGATCACACTACTGGTACTGATATCTGGGCTAATTCCTATTTGGTAAACGTAGAGACAGATGATAGCACCTATGTGTATTCTGATGGTCGCGTATATGTTGAGGCAGGAGCACGCGACTATGCTGTGTATGTACCTGCAAGTGAATTCACCACCAGCCTACCAAAAAGTAAATGGGTAGTTAGTACCGGAAACCAACCCGAGGTTACAGATACACCTGAATCTGTTGTTCTTTACGACAATTATCCAAATCCATTTAACCCAAGTACTAACATCTCATTTAGTATTCCTCAAAATGGACAGGTCTCGTTGAACATCTATAATTCAACAGGTCAATTAGTTTCGACTGTTGCTAATAGAATGTTTAACGCTGGAGAACATATGGTAACCTGGGATGCAACTAACGTAGCCAGTGGAATTTATATCTACTCGTTAACCTATAATGGTCAAACCATAAATAAGAGAATGACCCTTATTAAATAATATATCCTGACCAAATAAAGCCTGCCTCTGTTTTGAGGTGGGCTTTTTTATTTATTTCGAATTTTTGAGATCATCTCAAACGCAGCAGAAGACGGGGAAATTTCTTTAGCGATAATTCTTTTTTCAAGTTGTTTTGCTACTTCCTTGTTTTTTGAAGTATTCCAAAGCTGTTTTAATATCTCATCTTCAGTTAGTCTCTTGAACCAATTTAGGTTCTGCACTTCCCTAAGTTTATTGAACAAGTTCTTTTCCTTAAGAACCGAAACAAGACCTTCAACGGCTTCCCATACCTTTTCTATTCCTTTCTTTTCAAGAGCACTTATGGCTAAAAACTCAACCGAAACCCCTTCATACTTGGGTTGAAGAAGACGAAAGGTCTGCTCGTACTCATCTCTTGCTTTAAGAGCTAACCTCTCTTGATCTCCATCTGCCTTATTTACTACAAGAATATCCGTGATCTCCAGGATCCCACGTTTTATACCTTGCAAGGAATCTCCTGCACCTGGCAACATCATTACAAGAAAACAATCGACCATAGAAGCCACTTCATACTCACTTTGCCCCACTCCTACCGTTTCGATTAGAATGACGTCATATCCGGCTGCTTCGCATAATAATACCGACTCACGTGTTCTTTTAGCTACTCCTCCAAGAGTTCCGGCTGTAGGTGATGGCCGGATAAAGGCTCGATCATCATTAGCAAGGGTTTCCATTCGGGTTTTATCGCCCAAAATACTTCCCCCCGAAGTAGGGCTGCTCGGATCAACGGCTAAGACCACTACTTTATGCCCCAAATTAACTAATAGGTTTCCCAACGTTTCTATAAAGGTGCTCTTACCTACACCCGGAACCCCTGAAATTCCAACTCGAATGGTATCGTAGTTAGCATTAAGTAGTTCGAAAAGCTTGCGAGCTTCTTCTTGGTCTTCCTCACGATTACTTTCAACAAGGGTTATACCTTTAGCCAGATGCCTTCGCTTCCCTTCTTTGATACCTTGTGCAAGTTCTTCAACGGTCATGCATGTTTTGCTTTGATTTCTTCAATCACAGTCGAGGCTGCTTTTGGAATATTTGTTCCGGGCCCAAAGATTGCAGAGACTCCTGCTTCATACAGGAAGTCATAATCCTGTACCGGAATTACTCCCCCCGCCACAATCACAATCTCGCCTGCTTCTTCTTTTTTTAGAATACCGATAAGCTCAGGAATCAAAGTCTTATGACCCGCAGCCAGAGTTGAAACCCCAATTACGTGCACATCATTTTCAATGGCTTGTTTTGCTGCTTCATAAGGAGTTGAGAAAAGAGGGCCAACATCCACATCAAAGCCCATATCGGCAAATGCGGTAGCTACTACTTTAGCTCCACGATCATGACCATCCTGCCCCATTTTCACAACCAGGATTCGCGGCCTCCGACCTTCCTCTTCAGCAAATGTCTCAATTTTGGATTTAATTTCCTTGTAGTGCTTATCGTTCTTGTACACGCTTTCGTACACTCCGCTTATGGTTTGATTGTTGGCTGTATGCCGTCCCCAGGCTACTTCAAGAGCAGTAGAAATCTCTCCTACACTTGCTCTTCTGCGTGTGGCTTCAACTGCAAGGGCCAAAATATTTCCCTCACCCGATTTAGCTGCTTCCGTTAGAGCAACCAGGGCTTGTTTAGTTTCCTGATTATCTCTATTCGCTTTGATCTCGTCTAAGCGTTCGATCTGTTTGTTACGTACTTCGGCATTATCAATATCCAGAATTTCGACCGGATCTTCCTTTTCATTTACATATTTATTCACTCCAACAATGGTGATATCTCCCTTATCAATCCCAGCTTGTTTAAGAGCAGCCGCTTCTTCAATCTTACGCTTTGGATATCCCTCTTCAATAGCTTTTGCCATCCCTCCCATTTCCATCACTTCATTGATGATAGCGCGGGCCTTTTCTTTAAGATCATGAGTCATTGACTCAATCGCATAAGAACCTCCTAAAGGATCTACGGTATGGGTGATGTCTGTTTCCTCCTGGATTATGGTTTGCGTATTCCTTGCTATCCTGGATGAAGTTTCTGTGGGAAGTGAAATGGCTTCATCGTAGCTATTAGTGTGCAATGATTGAGTTCCTCCCAATATTGCTGCCATTGCTTCGATGGTAGTTCGAACCACATTATTTAACGGGTCTTGTGCAGTTAGTGACCATCCTGAAGTTTGACAGTGCGTCCGTAGCATCATCGACTTTGGGTTCTTTGGAGAGAAATGCTCTTTCATTAGCTCTGCCCAAAGTGTCCGTGCCGCTCTAAGCTTACTTACTTCCATCAAGAAGTTCATACCGATCGCAAAAAAGAAAGAAAGTCGTGGCGCAAAAGCATCTACATCCAAACCACTTTCCACCGCTGTTTTCACATATTCCAATCCATCCGCTAACGTAAATGCCAATTCCAGTGCCGAATCAGCTCCAGCTTCCTGCATATGATAGCCCGAGATAGAAATAGAATTAAAGCGGGGCATAAACTCGCTAGTAAATGCGATGATATCCGAAACCAATCTCATGGATTGTTGTGGAGGGTAGATATAGGTGTTCCGTACCATGAACTCTTTGAGGATATCATTTTGAATGGTACCACTAAGTTGCTCTAAAGAAACTCCCTGCTCTTCTGCTGCAACAATATAGGCTGCTAGCACAGGAATAACCGCGCCATTCATGGTCATCGAAACCGACATCTTATCTAAGGGAATGCCATCGAATAGAATCTTCATATCTTCTACTGAATCGATAGCTACGCCCGCTTTCCCTACATCTCCTACTACCCGTGGATGATCCGAATCATATCCCCGGTGCGTTGCCAAATCAAAAGCTACGCTTAACCCTTTTTGGCCTTTTTGAAGAGCTTTCCGATAAAACTGGTTGGATTCCTCTGCCGTTGAAAATCCGGCGTATTGACGGATCGTCCATGGACGTTGAGTATACATAGTAGGATAAGGCCCGCGGGTAAATGGGAAAGCACCTGCTTCGCCTGCATTTACCTTTCGATCATTCACATCCTGCTCATCATATAACGTTTGAATATGAATACCTTCAGGACTGGTTCGACCTTGCTTTCGTAGTTCGTTACTATCTGACATGGGAGTCAATTTCTTTCGTGGAAACGGTTTTCTAACCCAGAAGGTACGATTTTCGTTTTTTGGATGTAATAATAAGTCTGCAATTACATTTTAACTAGAATGAATAATTATTGAATCAGTGAAACTTCATATGAAAAACTTTCTATTCTTTCTATTCATACTAGTGTTATTCAGGCCTTCTTTTGCTCAGGAGTCTTCTTCGGATGAAGCTTTCAAGTTAGTAGTAATAACCTCCACCAGTGCATTTGATCTCCCTTCTACTTTTTATTCTCGACAACTTGATCAATGTATTGAGGGATGTGCAACTACCGGTAGTTCTAGTGGTTTTAGCTATGGACTTGGAATTGAGTTTAGAGCTCCCCTTTTTAAACGCTTTTCTCTCATAAGCGGAGTTTCATATAATAGCAACACATACCGGGAAATCTATCAAGTTGGAGAAGGTGGACCCACCAGAACCTTACATTTTGATCGAAATTTTTCTTTTATAAACATTCCAATTAAAGCTCATTTAATTTTGAATGATCGAGCTAATACCCGCTCCTTCTTCGCAGAGTTTGGATTTATAAATCACTTAAACCGGGCAAAGACACATCCCGATCCAGAATCTGATATCTCATTAAACAATTACGCGCTAAGTGGCACATTAAGCTTTGGAATAGCTTTTCACCTTGAAAAAGTTACCTGGGAATTTGCTCCATTCTATAATATGGCATTAACGAGCTTAGCTAGTGATGTACACCCTTATGAGCAGTGGCATGAGGACTATCCCGGGTTAGATGCGTATGGAGGAAATTTTGATTATTCCCCCTCAGAGTTTAAACCAAGCAACCTGGGAATAAATTTGAACCTTGTAATTAATCTTTAGTGAAGCTTTACTTCAAATTAATCTCAGTCTGAGGAGCACTGAACCCAACTTCTTCTTCGAATTTTTGAGAGCCGAAGGTTTCTTCCATTTCGGCACGAAGTTTTTGAATAGTAAGACCACTGGTCAAAGAGCCGTTACGAGAGATAGAAATACGACCTGTCTCTTCTGAAATCACTAGCACAAATACATTATTGATTTCGGATACTCCTACAGCCGCGCGGTGACGGGTTCCAAATGACTGGGCTATATTCTGATTTTGAGAGATAGGGAGATAGGCACTAGCCGCTACAATTCGGTTATTACGAATAATGATCGCTCCATCATGTAACGGAGTTTCTTTTCGAAAGATGGTTACGATTAACTCGCTTTTGATTTTGGAATCAACTTCTACCCCGCCATCGATAATATCCTGCAAGCCAGATGTACGAGCGAAAACTATAAGAGCTCCAATCTTTTCCTTGGATAAGGTTTTAGTCGCTTCAATAATTTCGTCTATCATTTCATCAGAGCTGGAGCGAGCAAAAAAGCGATCAAGGCTGGTGTTTGTTCCCAGGCGATAGAGGAGTTTTCGAATCTCAGGCTGGAAGATGATAAACACAGCCAGGATACCCACGTTCATAATCCCGCTCATAATGAAATCGAGTGTGGTAAAGCCTAATACCCTTATCACCAGGTTCACAATCACCAGGAGCACAATTCCAATCCCGGCCTGAATTGCAAAGGTTCCCCTAATCCATTGATACAGGTATACCAGAATCCCTGCAATAAGCAGGGTTTCGATAAAATCCATAATACCGAAATCTAAAAACCCAATGGGTATCAAAGGGGTGCTCCGTCTAAGATTGTGATTGAATCGCCTCGAATATACGAATTGAATCGGAGGCTTCCTTCACATCATGAACTCTTAAGATATCTGCTCCATTCATTAATGAATGGTAGTGAACAGCAATAGTTCCGGTTAAGCGATCATCAGTCGGTCTGTTATCGAGAATCTGTCCGATCATTGATTTCCTGGAAGCTCCAACTAATACAGGGAAGCCAAATTTTTTGAATTTGTCAAGGTGTGCAATCAAAGAAAGATTGTGATGGAGCTTTTTTCCGAAACCAATTCCGGGATCCAGGATAATCTTTGCTACTCCTTTTGCAGTAAGCTCCTTAATCTTTTTATCAAAAAACTCCATCACCTGATCAACCACATCCACATAGGTTGGATTTTCCTGCATGGTTTTAGGATCACCTTGGGCATGCATAAGTACATAAGCGGCATCATACTCCACCGCAAGGTCAGCAAACCGAGGTTCTCTTTCCAAACCACTCACATCATTTATAATAGAAGCTCCCAGATCCAATGCCTGGCTCGCCACCTCATATTTTGTGGTATCAATAGAAAAAGTAGCATTCTTGAATTCTGGAACTGTTGCTTTAAGAATGGGAATCACCCGATTAAGCTCTTCCTCTTCAGAAACCGGGTCAGATCCGGGTCGGGTAGATTCTCCTCCTATATCTATGATATCTGCTCCTTCCTGTATCATCATTGATATGCGCTGCTTTGCAGAATCCACCTTATCAAACTTTCCTCCATCACTAAAAGAATCAGGGGTGGCATTAAGTATGCCCATTATTTTTAGGGAAGAGGTCATGTAAGAAAATTCTCTCAGTATGGGAAGAGTTAATCGTTATTAGTTATTGGTGTCCGTAACTATTAACTAATAACGATTAACTAACTACCACTCTTCAATAAGGTCACCAAGCTTGTCTTCTTTTTCTGCCCATTCATCGGCATCAGGAAGAGCATCTTTCGTTTCATTGATGATATTGTCTTCCCAGGCTTCGGCTAAACGCTCGTTAAGCTCAATGTAATGCTCCCACTTATCAGGCACTTCATCATCAGGGAAGATAGCCTCTACCGGGCATTCTGAAACGCATGCATCACAATCGATACATTCATTGGGATCAATAGTTAAAAAGTTCGGGCCTTCACGGAAAGCGTCAACAGGACAAACTGAAGCACAGTTTGTGTATTTACATTGGATACAGGGCTCGGTAACAACGTATGCCATAATTCTTTGAGTGAGTTTTTTCGTCTGAGATTTTTGAGAATATCTAGTGCTCTCACATTAGATGCAATCCAAATTAAAATAGAAAAGATTCAGGACCATAGATGGTAGATAATTCGATGGTAGTTTTGGTAGCATTCAACCCACTCTATTCCACCTATTAGTCATCCCGAACTTGATTCGGGATCTTAAGAAAAGGCTAACCTCATATTGCCTGCTAATACTCTTTCCTGTTAGTATTATAGTCTTTCTCCATAATCCTACTCCTGTTATCTGCACCTCTTCATCACTCTGAGGATCTTTGACAATACAGGCATCCTTGTTCCTATTATATAAGACGTTTCATAAAACGACTCCTTGCAAAGATCCTGAACCAAGTTCAGGATGACCTAGAGACAGGAAGTTTGATTGGGTTCATCACATCCCAAGTACTGGGAATTATCACTGAATTCTCTAACATTTACAAGGATGACTTTTTTCATCCTTGTAAATTATTCAAAGTCTGAAGTAAGCTTAAATCGGGAAATACGATTATTTCCTTTATCGGCTACGTAAATAACTCGATTAAAATAGGCTACCCCGCTAGGCATATTAAACTGCTTAGGCCCAGAACCATTCCCGCCAAAAGAAACCAGAACTTGACGTGTTTGATCTTCAGCACCAGCGGGTGGGGGAACTCCTTCCTGACCATTTAACTGGAATTGGTATAACGAATCGGTTAATGCATCTACCACAAAAATATAGCTGTCGTCATCTCCCCCGAAAGTAATGTCTTCAGGAAGCATGAACTTATTCGGGTCGTACATAAACCCATCAGCCTGTGATGTATCCTGAGCCAATAGTTCTGAGTTTTGCTCGAAGATCAATCCATCTACCGTTTCAACAGCATTAATCCAAAGCACCCTAAATGGGATATCCCTGCTCTGGTCTGCCTGGGTAATCATAAAGCTTCTATCCTCTGTGAAGCTATCTCGCTGTGGAGGAGAAACGAAACTTGAAATGGAGCTGATACCTATTCCACTTCTTAGTGAAGGAATGCTAGGGCTTAATGCTCGAATTTGACGAACGTTTCTCATCTTATCGGTGCGCACACCCCCGTCTACAATACGCTGAAACTCAAGTACCGTATTGTCCGGAGCAGCTACCTGATCAGACTCTAAAAAAGGACCTCTTCTGGTCACATATATCGAATTATCACCTAATACAGAGATACCCGTTATTTCAACATTTTCATAATTGACAGAAAGGCTCCTGTTCAGCCTAGAGTTTTGTGCAGCGGTGGTACTTAAACTGGCATCATCAAAAGGAAAAATCAGGGTATCGACATACTGAATTGGGCCCACACCGTTCAAATTCTTGATTTTATAAACAGCTGGTAAATCCCATGTTATCCCGGGATCAATTGATTCCACCACAGTATCAATTCTTGCCGCTACATATATATTCAGCAATCGATCCTGGGTAACTGCTACCGCTCCCCTTAAAGGGATCGTTACCCTTGGTGATAAATCAGCCCGATCAAGCAGATGTACCCCAACGGCATCGGTTACATATACAAATTCGTCAAAACCTACATGAACATCGGTAGGTGCATCAAAGCCTCCCCAAAATGGTAGTACTGGCGCATACCCGTCTACATTTTCAAGGGTAGGATCGATACGACCTTCTTCAAAAATCTCATCGGTTTCAGAATCTGATTTTGAACTAAAAATAGCATCACATGCCGAAGCTGAAGTTAATGCCAACAGTAATAATAGTAGATATGTTATAGCAGAAGTTCTCATAGTTCGAAGCTTACTCCTATTCGGTGAATGGGGCCAAGACGCTCATATAGAGTATATCCGTAATCTGCCCTTAGTATACGGCTCATAAAGTCTAATTTTATTCCCCCGCCTACACTCGGGATTTTTCGTTCTTCAATTCCAAACTCATACCCAGTACGTACAAAGAATTGATCCATAAATGCATATTCCGTTCCGATATTAAATCGCTCTGAATTATCACTTGGGTTTGTAATCTGACCGGTTACAACAAGCTTCGAACTTTCACTTTCATATAGATCATAAGCAGCACCTATATGGAAACGGGTAGGAAGCGATGAACTTTCATCTGGTTCAACTTCTTCTACACCGTTTAGGTTCTCACGGGTTGTTGAACCTGTTGGGTCAGCGTCGAGACCAAAGTTATTTATTCCGACTGCAAATCTAAGTCCGGTTGTACCTACCAGATAGTGAAAACCAAAATCGATTGCTCCGGTGCTATAGCTAACTTCTTCTATTCTCTCAGTAAGAAGCTTTAGTGTAATTCCATAGCTAAATAGTTCCGTTACCTGATGTGCACCAGACACGCCTAATGAGATATGTTGAGTACTAAAAAATCTTCCGGTACCAAAGGGTTGGAATTCGGTAGTTTCCCGAATTTCTCCAGAACCTAAATATTGCAGCGCTCCACCAATTGCAAAATTTCCGAGCCGATGTACGTAACTGATATAATCTACATTGATTCCCGCAAAATAGGCAGTGTGATTCACCATCAAACTAGAGCCATCAAGCTTAGTTGAAAGCGCCGGATTCCAATACAAACTAGAGGCATCCGTAGCATCAGCCATATTAGAATTCCCCATTGCTGCACTTCTGGGATCAACGGCAATTTTTGTGAACTGAAAACTTTCTGTTCCTGCCCTATCCTCGCCAAAACTCTGTGCCTTTGCTTTACCGGATAGCAACACACAGATTAGGAGCAGGCAAATATTGATATGTTTATTCATTAATCTCATTCTAGAATTGAACCGAGAAGCCCACCATTATGTGTCGTTGTTCAATATAGTTTGCCGGATTGTCGTAAGCCGGTAGATTGTTGTCGGTAGGATCAATATATCTTGGATCCCTAACATTGCTAGGAACGTCGTAACTGCGATCATTCCGCAAAGCAACAAGTTCAGCCTGACTGGTTGGATATTCTTTGTAACCTTCGCCTGTAACCGGATTTACAATCACAGAACTTCTGTTGTTAAGTAAGTTCGTAATTTCAACGAATGCAGCAACCCTGGTTCCGTTCACTTCAAACCATTTGCGGAAATTAAAATCCATATAGAACCAGGCAGGACCTACCCTGCTAAACCTTTGTGCAGGGTCATCAACACGCTCATATATAGGTCTCCAATTCTGCTCTCCGGTAACGGGGTTCCTCTCAAAACCTACAAGCTCAGTTGGAGTGTAGCGGGTACCACTTCTCCAAACAGCGGATAAGAACATTTGAAACTGATTAAATGCAGGCAAATCAAATAAAGGCTGAGATCTATCATAGGTGAAGGTTACATTCCCTTTGATATCGAATGGGCGATCCCAGGCAAGTGGGGTCTCAACGTTAGCACCAATATTCTGGCTTGCATTAATGGATTCAAAATTCTCGTCGTTCGTAGAGCTCAAGCCTTCTGCTCTTGAGTAAGTGAATGAAAGCTGACCACGTAACAGATCCCGATATCTTTTGATGTATGACATCTCAATACCACGAGATCTTGCATAGTCTCCATTAACCCGAAAAGCTTTAGTAACATCTCGGCCATCCACATCCGCAACACGAATCGTTTGTGAAGTTACAAAGTCATATTTATCTCTCCAGAAAGCAGAAACATTAAATGCATCGTCTGCAGTAAGCTGGTTTCTCAAACCAATTTCATAGGAGATATCAACTTCAGGATCCAGGTTGGGGTTTCCAAGATCAGGCAAATCTGACTGGTCTTGTAAAAAAGGATCCAATCCGGCATACACAAAACTAGGATGCGGAAGTCGGGTTGAATGACCATAATTGAAAAACAGTACCTGGTTCTCCCGTACAGGGAAAGAAACGTTTACTTTAGGAAGGAACCTGAACTTATATCTTAGCCCAAAAATCTCAACACTGCTATCAATATAGTCCTGAGCTACAAAATCAGGAATGGTAGAAATTATATTTTCATCGAGAGCGTCATTTACTGCATCATCTACATATTTTCCGGGAGCCCAGTACTCGATTCGAGCGCCAATATTAGCAATTAAACCATTATATCGAACCTTATCCGTAATAAAGAACGCGCCTCGCTTTGGTTTAACCCTCCAGGCATCAAAGGTCTCTCCTACTCTGAATGTTTCGGATACTACTCCTTCGCTAATCTCTATTGGAGCACCAATCCAAGGACGGGTGATATCAATCCACTGGTAGTCGTTAAACTTAAATTCGAAACCCGCTACAATTTGATTTTTCCTGTCTGCAAAAAATTTGGTTATAGAAGTTTTAAGTGTTAGTTCTTCCGCAAAATGATCGTGCCATAGTGTTGCGATACCACCATTATTGAAATATCCAGGCCCTGCCAACACATAGGTAAAGTCATCGGTTCCTTCAAATTCCTGTGCAGGTGTAGTTACAATACTTTCCGGATCAAATTCACTGTCTACATTTAAAGGCCTCCAGTCTCTTCCGTTTGCATCCGCTCTGAGCCGGGTAAATAAACGGCTAAACTGAACTTCATAAAAAGCAGTTTGAGATAAGGTCTGTGTCCACTTTATGTAAGAAAGGTTACTATCGTGGGTATAGGTATTTGCGTTATCCAGGAATCCATCAGAAAACGCAAACTGGAAACCTGGTCTGATTTGCGTATCTGCTCCGGTAATCTGAAGCATTCGGGTATTCTGGTTAATTGTTAGAGAACGCTGATAGGCAGCCTGCATTCTCATACCAGGCTTAATATTGTAGGTTAGCTTAAACATTCCATTCCAACGATTACCCTGTCTTGGAGACCAAAAATCACTATTGGTAATAGAGGATGAAATCTGGTTTGCAGAAAGCTTTGTATAGCCATCTGTTAAGCTTATCTGACCAGTAGCAAAAAATGTGAAGGTACCTGGCAAATCAATCCCTAGAGCAGGAAGTAATTTTTCAGTAATAATCCCAGGGCCTCCCAAATTGAATTCATACACATCAGAAAAGAAATTGGCCTGGTTGTCGAGGTTATTTGAGCCCGTATTATCTCTTTTATGAGTGAAGTTACCTTCGAATCTCTCGCCACCATTTTGAGTTTGTACTGCTACAACTCCGGAAGTCACATCGCCATATTCAGCTCCAACCCCACCAGTAATTACTTCGACATTGCTGAATGAGTTGGATCCCAAATCCAATCCAAAACCAGTCCCTGCTAATGGGTCTTGCGCTGATACCCCATCAACCACAAACCCTGTTTCGTAGGCTCTACCACCCTTGATGTACAGACCCGTTGGATCTTTTACTACGCCAGATTGAAGTGAAACAGCATCTTCAACACGCTGAATGGGTGCTGCCTCTAAATCAGCCTTTGAAATGGTAATAGAAGTATTTGATTTCTCTACATCAAATATCGGTTTTTCACCAATTACTAAAATCTCTTCATCAGATTCCAGGACCTGCTCTTTCATTGCCTGGTTTAACTCTGTTGTTTCACCAGCTACTACTCTTACTCCCGTAACCTGAACAACCTGAAACCCAATAAATGTAAACTCAACCGTATATTCACCGGGCCTAATATTCCTAATATTGAACTGGCCATCTACATTTGTGGCATCTCCAAAATTTGAACCAACAATTCTGACGTTTACCCCTGGTAATGTCTCATTGGTTCCATCTTCTGTTACAACCCCGGAAATATTCCCGGTATTTTGAGCAAAAGAAGGAGTTACAGTTATCAGACCCAAAAGTAGGGCGAAAAGCAATTTTGTGTTCTTCATACCCATCATTGATTAAAGTTCAGCCTGCCGATTAACAAATCCTGGAGTAATTCCGGTACATTTCCATTCTGATTTATCAATGTTAAATCCATACTTAAGTAAATCAGATTTCCTTCCTGATTCTCTACAGCGATGTTTTCAAATCGTGTGTAATCAAGAGTAGTACCAATAAGAGTAGTTGTTCGGAAATCAGTCGTGTAAAGTGGAGTACTTCCGGCAATAGGCTTTATTGGAAATACGCCCACTTGCCTACTTTGAGTTCTGGCCACAACATCTGAGACCCCATCTTCGGGAACTATATCAGAATTTGTATTGATCACAAAACCAGTTTGTATACTACCTTCATCAAAATAGCCGATAGAATCTACCGGAAGGAAATTAAATATCTCATCACGTTGGCTTATACCTTTCATCGGAATGTTTACAAACATGCTTCCTCCTTCTGCAAAAAATTCGGAAGTAATATCTAATGCGTATGTGATATTTCTGTCAATATCTTCAGAGATCCAGTATATATGATCCCATTTTGCCAAGGTATTTTTTAACGTAGGATCAACTACAGTGGGAAATTGATCCGATAATGCAATTTTATCTTGTGTAACCTCACCCGTATTTATAAGCCATAGGTCAGGAGTAATACCAATCTCATCAAGAAATACCAAATGTGCTGCTTGCTTGGTAAGTGAATTAGAAGACCCATCATCATTAATAAACAATACATTTGAATTCTGAGGCTTTACATACCAGGAGATTGACTCCACATTACTTCTGGCTCCTGCAGCATCAATAGCTCGAACATAAAACGTGTTTTCAGTATCAATTTCTATATTAGGAACAGTAATAGGTACATTATTTTCATCCACTCCTCTTGAGTAGCTCCTTCCTATATATAAATCGGCTTCTTTTGTACCGGGTGTTCTGTTGTCAAATTCGAGAGATATAAACAAACGTCCATCGTCTGCTTGTGAGAAAGGAACGTCTACCCACCCACTTGTTGTGTCATTAACTGCAATTTCTGTTCTTGATATATTTCCTAAACCGTCTAAATCACTAACTGACCAGCCAAAACTTGCTATCGAAAACAAGCTATCCGGTGGTGTTTCTGTCAAATTCAGTGAAACCCGAGGTGAAGTATTAACAATTGGAAAAACTAATCGTGCTCCAACGGGGTCTCTCTCATTATCATTATCAATGGCTCTAACTTTGAATAATACATCATCTTCAGCTAATCCTTCAGTTATCGGAAGTATGAAAGTGCTGTCAGTTCGAGTGGTGAATGTCCAACTATTTTCTGATGTATCATTAATCGCGTATTCATAGCCAGTAATAAAACCGTCGCTATCAACTCCCCACCAAGTTATTTCAATTTGGCTGGAAAGCCTGAAGTCACCTTCGCGGTTTATTTGTTCAATGGTCAAAAAAGTTGAAGGAGCCTGGTTCTCATTAAAATCACCTGAGATAGAATCTTCGCATGAGTTGAAAGTCAAACTCAGGATGAATAAGAGAAATATGTAGGTGTAATTTTTCAAAAGTAAAAAATGAATCACCAGCTGCTTTTACAACAGCTGGTGATTGTGTTGAATTATTTAATAAGCATCATTTTTCTGGTGCTTACAAACGAACCTGCTTCGATTCGATAAATATACATACCACTTGCTAACGCAGAGGCATCAAATCTTACAGAATGGTTAGCCGCATTTAGCTGCTCTCCATCAATAAGTGTGGCAATTTTTCTTCCAAGCATATCATATACTACTAGGCTTACTTTTGCTGATTGTGGTAAGCTGAAGTTGATATTTGTGCTTGGGTTGAATGGGTTAGGATAGTTTTGTTCGAGGCTAAACTCTTTTGGAGTACCGAATTCATCTTCGTTAGAAGTTTGAAGAGCACGCTCAAGAGTTAACGCATAATAAACAGGAGTGAATTCACCGTTGCTGAACGTTGAAACTTCAACAGTGTCAACAGTACCGTCTGTTACTCGCACATTCCAAACTACATCTGCAGTTTGTCCAACTTCTACTCCAAGGCTTGCTAATAATCCATCAACGGTAGCAAATGGAAGCGTGACTGTGGTATCAGCACCATTGTTGTCAGAAGGAAGTGCTGCAAGTACAGTAGTAGTATCAGCAGAGTAAAGTACCCACTCGTAACTCACATCGTTTCCGTCAAAGTCAGAAGTAGGTTCCCATACAGGAGCGATATCACTATCCACAACTACAGTAGCGCCATCAGATGGAGCTTCAAGTGCAAATGTTCTGAATGGGAATGTGAAATCATCACTTACAAACCAATCAGGGTTTCCACCAACCATTTTTGGGTTTCCGAATGAGAAGTAAAGTGTACCAGTTAATGATTCTAGAACAGCACCGGTTTTGATATTCTCATTTATAGTTGAGCTGAATCTTGAAGAACGATCATCAAATCGTAGTCCATCTCCGGCTTCAAGAGTATCAGCAGCTCCGCCACCTTGTCGAGATCCAAATTCCCACTCGCCAAAGTCAGCACCACCGTCAGCCTGGTTAGTTGTAACTTTTACATCATCAAAGGTAATAAGCACACCTTCGTAAGCTTCAAAGTTAGCAAGTACATCCTGAGTAAGAAGGCCCGTAATAGCTAAAGTATCCATCATGGTGTTTGGAGAAAGAGTAGTAAACTCTTCTACTGTAACTGTAGTTACACCAAATGATTCAGATACAGACATAGAAGTGATAGAAACCACATCTCCGGCTTCAAGACCTTCCATTCCGTTTTCTTCTTCAACAAATACTCCAGACCAGGCAGCCGCACGATCCTGAATAGTAATGTATCCATCCTCAATTGCACTTGTTGTAACAGTTGCTGTGATTTCTGCAGATACTGTTCCTACTCCTGCTAGCGGGCTATCTCCTGCAAGGCCATCTGCAGTTTCCTGAATGGCAGCGATTGAAGTAACAGCATCGCCTTCAACAAAGAATGAGTATGTTCCGGAAAGTGGGGAAACACCAACAAGCCCATCGCTATCAGTAGCTTCAATAACAAAGTTTACAGCAGTACCACCATCAAAAGTTGGTAGAGTAGCTGTGTATACATCGCTACCACTAGTAGTCATAGCAAGTGTATCTGTTTCTCCGCCTGCGGTATAAATTAATTCTACTCCTGTAACCGTTTTATCGTCTACTCCTACAATAGTAGCAGTAACTGTAACTGCATCTTCAGAAGTAACGGTAGAATCAGATAGGAATACATTTGAGAACACCGGAGGAAGACCGTTTAAGATAATGTCATTAGGCCAGCTGAAAATAGTACCACCACCAAGGTCATCACCATCCACGAATCGGGAGTTATTTAACCAAACTACTCCATCTTCGAAAGGGTTAACACCAAGGGCACCATTACCACTAGGAACTAATCCATCCGGATCGTCGCCGTTGTAAGTAATGAATCCACTAACATCTACATTAGCACCAGCTACAGGAGGAACAAATTCTCCATCAAGGCTATCTAATCTTCGTGCATTGTAGTCAATTAAATATCCCTCGCTACCAATAGCGTGATCATTTCTCAAGCGAAGTGATGTGTCATAAATGTAGATTCTTGAACCACCTTCGTTTAATGCCCAATCAGAACGACCTCCACTATTTCTATCGCCTACAGTAACGTTACTTACAGTAGCGCTTGAGAACTTAACATAGGAACCGTTATATACCTGATAAGCTGCTATGTCCATGGAAAGCGCACTATTTTCAAAGTTATTAATATCAGCTACGCTGATTTCCCATGGGTCCAGAAGATCAGCATGTTGAGGAAACTCTGAATTTACGCTACCTAACAAATCTACAGTCTCAACATCAAATTGAGCTGTACCGTTAAAATAACCTAGAGAACCAGTGAGTGTTACCACATCACCTCTAGTCAAAAAGTCAACCGATGTATAGTTAGTTTCTACAATTTGAATTGACATTCCAGCACGACCCATTGCAGTTGCAGAGGTATCGGTTATGAAAATGTGAATTCGGCTAATACCATCAATTTCTCCATCACTGTCGTTATCCTGTGGATTTGAAAGTCCACTACTTTTTGGATAAGAAACAACAACAGCAGTAAATCGAACATCAACACCTGCAAGAGGGTGACCTTCAATTCCTGCTACAGAGAACTCGGTCAAATCATCATAAGTATTTAACTCGCTGATTGTAATATCCTGCTGAGCCTGTGCTAACGCAGGAACCAAAAGGACGGTTAAAATTAAGATACTTTGTATCAGTCTTTTCATAGTTTAGTAGTTTATTTAATGATTACTATTTTACCTGTTTGTATCTCTCCTGATGCTACATCTTTCACGGTATACAGGTATAAACCCGTGGTTAAGATTTGATTCGCATTTGACTGTATGTCCCAGGCGTGCTCTCCTCCAGCTAATACCCTTGGATCATCACTAAAACTGGAAAACCAGCCAATATCACCTGTGTAGGTTTCTGAATCGTGAGTAAATTCTGAAATAATATCACCAGCTACGGTATAAATTCTTACCTCTGCTTTGGCTGGTAAATTGTAGAAGTATAGTTTTCTTTCCCCTTCTAATGTACCGTCCCAGGCCGCATTAACCCGGTATGGATTCGGATACACACCTACTTCGTATTCAACTCCATCTCTCCCGAAATTTGTATTTACAGGAGTTCCCGGAAAGACTCGCACAGCATTTACATTTGGACTGCTTTCAAGACTTTCTACTTCAAATACTTCACTTCCCCTGTCAAATGCGGTAACAGATAGTTCATATTGCCAACCACTCAAAAGCCCGTCTATTTCATAGGCATAATAATAGGTGGTAGTATCTCCATCATTGAAATTAATAGGCTCTTCTAAAAGAATTTCATCAAAACCTGTATTAAAGCCATTCTCATTTCCAGGAATATCAAACTCTCTGATCGGGCGGGCATTTGGATTAATGTCTTCCCCCAAATCTGAGCTATAAATTTTATATCCTTCAAAGTCTACTTCTCCGGAAACCCTATCGACTGAGCGCTCTGAAGTCTTGTCCCAATAAAGCGTAACCTTACCCGCTTCAAGTTCTACCCTAACTTTTGGGTTATCAGGTGGGGTAGGAAATAGATAACGAGTAAGCGCCCCATTTCCATCAGTATCTTCTCCTGGATCCAAAATCCCATTGTTATTTTTATCCTCTCCCTGAAACACCCTGTTTGCCGAATTAATAGTTTGTACCAATTCTGCTCTGGATTCTTCGTTGTCAGTCTTCTTAAATGCCTGCCCCTGGAACTCATCCGGTTTTAAGGCTGCAGAAAAAACAAAGTAAACAGTAATAGTTTCACCAGGTAACACTTCAGGAAATGGTCCAATAGACATGAAGGAGATATAGTTACCATTTGCGGTTTGCCCATCGGTTCTTAATTGCTCTCTTACAGTTGTCCCACCAATTGTTGAATCCATAGGAAAGACGGTAGACATCCTTTCGTATCTTTGGAGGTCATCATTTGGGCTATCATAAATCCCGGTACCAGCACTGAATAACCAATAACTAGGATCGACAAAAGGCACTCTTTTCCCTTCCGACTGTAGGTATTCTCGATTTGATGGATGGTAATAATCTCCCCTGTACTCAGCTCCTATAATCGACATGGCACCATATGTATTGATTGAAGGGTTGTCTGGCGAACCAGCATCAAAAGCATATGCGGTATAAAGTGAATCGATATAACCAATCCCATTCTTGTTGAAGAAAGCCCCGCCCGTTTCAGTAGCAGTATTTACATTTCTAACCACTAAATCGGCGTACATACCCACAAATACGCTATCCCAGGGTACAGCAGAGGCGTACAGACCACTATTGTTGGTTATATCATAACGTAGGATGCTGAAGTTCTCAGTAAAAGGAAATGCCCAGTTATAACTTTCAAGTACAACATCAGCATAAAGTGGCGTATCGTGCCCATTAATAGGAGTCCCATTAATGGTTCTTCTCTGATCAGTGAATTGTGCAATGATATCCTGCTCACCTACTGAGAACGGAGAGAAAAATTCATCATTAGGATTTGTACTTCTACGAGATAAGGGGAGATCCCCAGTAAACTCAAACCCTGCAGCACCTCTGGAGTATCCACCACTAGTTGTTACCGAAGCAGTAGATACCCGAATCCCCGAGTTATTATAATCTGCGCCTATCCATATCCCTGCCTCAAAGAGGTGCTCTGTTCCGGTATCATTTGGGAAACGCATACTTGCCCCACCTTCAGGGTTATTTCTAACGTCCGGCTTACCAATTGTACCATAATTGGTAAGAGACAAGCTCAGCGTACCTATATTAGCTTCTGCCCTTTCAAAAGATGCTTGTGCAGATAACGACGTTGCTAACAAAAGCGTCGTTATAAGAGTCAGGATGTACTTCAAATATCAAACATTAATTTTCACTAAGATAGGCAACTTGCAAAAAAACCGCCTAGTTCCCAACTCAATATTTACACTTCCATAACATTACTCTCTATTCAACCATACGCTTATAAAAGTTCACTAATTTATCCTGCGAAAGGCCTAAGTAATAACCAGTTAAGATTGCAGTAAAAATCAGTTGAAGCTTAATAACTCCAACTTGCCGATACTTTCGAGCTGAAGTTTTTACATTTTTTGGGAGAATACTGAATTTATATTTCGATTTAAGGCGAGACACAATCTCCTGATCTTCCATCACTACAAGTTGCTCATCAAATCCTCCTGCTTCTTCAAAAGCTTTTTTTTCTACAAAAAGACTCTGATCGCCAAACCGAAAGATGTTGATATCAAAACGGGTGAACCAGGCATAAAAAGCCAATAATGGATTCTGATCATCAAAAGCTAAACGAAAACACCCCGCTGCCGAACCCTCTTTTGTTGCTTTTGTAATATCCTGAGCAAAGGTTTCCGGCGGATAGGAATCAGCGTGTAAAAAATATAGAATTTCTCCCTTGGCCTGTTTTGAGCCAAGATTCATTTGTTTGGCTCTCCCTCGTTTTGAGCTAAAAATTACTAACGCTCCTTCTTTTAACGCCTTTTTATTCGTTTGATCAGTACTCCCTCCATCTACTACAAGTATTTCAAATTTTACCCCGGTTTTCTTACAACAACTCGTTAGGTAGCTTAGTAATTGGGGCAGCGATTCTTCTTCGTTATACGCAGGGATAATAATACTGAGCATAAATCTAATACCTATAATTTATCTTTCACTAACACCCAATCTTCTTTTGTATCTACATCGTTCAATTCTTTTAACAAAAAGTAACTGATTTCGGCAGTCTTTGCTTTTGACAACGTTTGCTCCAACACGTTTTCAGTACTCCATTCGATCTCTTCAAATAATTCAGGATAAAATTGATTCATGCCAATCAGATAATAACCTCCATCTTTCGCAGGACCGACTACGAGTGAGTACTTTTCTAGCAGATCGAAAGCACTTTCAATCGTATCAGTATCAAGTTCAGCGCAATCACTCCCAATTATAACCACCCTTTTTGAGCCGCCATTGGTAACACTTTGACTTAACGCAAAACTCATCCTGTTTCCCAGGTCATTTCCTCTTTGTAATCTTTTTTGAAATCCTGCCTCATCCCATATATCCTTATTCTCGATAAAGTTGGAATACCAAACTTCTTTTTCTACAGATAAGGGTTCCGCAATTTTTTTGGTATACCGAATTAGTGATTGGTAGACATCAAGAGCTTTTTCTTTTCCAATAGTCTTGGCTAGTCTGGTTTTTACTTTTCCGAATTCAGGGTTCTTAACAAAAAGAATAAGCTTCCTTTCCACTTGTATTATCTATGAGAAAATTTGAACCCAAAAATATTGGTACTTAAAACAAGAAGTGTCACAAATGAGTGAAATAACCTATAAGGGTAATTGTATTATTTGACCTTCTTTTGCGAGACTGATTTCCTGATAATTTGATTTGTACTCTTTCTTTAATTTGTCCTCAAGCTCAGATAAATAGTCATCAGTACTATCAGGGTCGTGATGAGTTAGAATTAACTTACCGATATCCAATCCTTTTGTTATCTCAAGCACATTTTCCCAACAGGAATGCCCCCACCCTTTTCTTTCCTTATGCTGCTCTAAATTAAATTGTGCGTCATGTATTAGTACATCCACCCCTTTCACAAATTCTTTAAACGTCTCTATAAAAGAAAGTGACTCTGAAGAAGTATCGATTGGCAATTCATTATCAGGAGCAAATACAATGACCTTACCCCCAATTTCAAACTTAAACATTGCTGCACTTACTGTATGCTTAGCCCAGATGTAATCAACTGAATAACCCTCAAACTCTAGCTTTCCAGGATAAAAAGTTTCGCAATCCATATCTGCCTCTAACATATCGATAGTGACAGGGAAAAAAGTATTGGACATATGACCCTGTAAAATTTCTTTACAGCCAACTTCATCTTGTGGAGGTAAGTAAACCCTGAACCAATTATCTAGTTCATAGAAAGGTTTAAAAAAAGGAAAGCCTTGCAGGTGATCCCAATGTGGATGTGTGATGAATATCCTGCCTTTACTGCCATTACCACTTTCGGTTAATTTATTACCGAGATTTCTCAAACCAGTTCCGCAATCAACAATCAAAAGATCAGGTATACTATCAGCTTCAATTTGAAGACAGGTAGTATTACCACCATATTTCATATTCTCGGCGTTAGCACACGGGGTCGACCCTCGCACACCCCAAAACTTTATGTTTATACTTGCGCTCAAAAAATCACAGTTAATTACGCTCTGTAGAAGTTTTTACTTAGCCTATTAAATAGCTCACCTATTTGCATTAAGATTGAAAAAAAAAAGCACACTTAAAACCTTAGGTCTGTTATTCCTCAGTACCAGAAGACTTTAGCGCACCTATTTTCGTCCTCAACTGACTTGCCTGTGTTTTCTTTTCAGATATTTCAGTTTCGGTCTTATTGATCTTCAGGTGAAGGTCATCCAATAACTTATTGCTTTTATTAGACGGCTTGAAATAAGTAGTAGCCTCCTGATATTGAATAAGTTCGGCTTCAAGTCTGGAAATTTCTTTTAAAAGAGGATCCAATTGTTTCTGATACTTAATAATCTCTTTTCTGTTTGCGGGATCAATTCCTTGTGATGCCAGTTTTCGCTCCATTCCTAAATCTGCGCCCGATGATCGGTATCGCTCATAAATGATATCACAAACCTCCCGATATTGTTTCCAGATTTTATTTTTGAATTTCAGTGGAACATGCCCCACTTTTTTAAACTCGACCTGAATTTTCTTCGCTTCTTCTACAGCTAAGGCTGCATCATCACTTTCCGACAACTCTTTGAGCTTAGCTAGTAGCTCGTTCTTTAGAGTTAAGTTTTCCTTTTGATCTTTCCTCACGTCTTTGAAGTACTCTCTTCTTTTATCATAAAAACCATCCATAGCACTTTTAAACTGTTTCCAGATCTTGGATGATTTTTTGCGCGGCACAGGACCTATAGCCTTCCACTGATCCATTAATTGCTGCATAGCTTGATGGCCTTCTTCAAAACTTTCCATATCCTGAATCGATATTGCTTTTTCAATCAGACTAAGTTTCTTGTCAAGGTTCTCTTGTTCCTGACCTCTTAAAACCTCAATGTTATCTGATTTCTTCTCATTAAAAGCATCGGTAGCATGTTTGAATTTATCCCAAAGCTCATTCTCCTCTTTCTGGGGGAGATTGCCGGTTTTCTTCCATTGGTTATGGAGCTTGTTTACTTTTCGTGCAGCAATGGCCAGGTCTTTCTCATCGATTAAAGCTTCTGCTTCTTTTATGAGCTTCTGCTTTTTCTCTAAAGACTTTTCTACTGCTTTTCGATACTCGCTATCGTGCTTTAATCTTAGTTGACTAAAGGCGTCCTGAGCCTCATTAAAATGATCCCAGATATGCTGGTTTTTTTCAACTGGCACTCGACCTACTTTCCTCCATTGGAGAAGCAAATCATGAAACTCCTTATTTAAAGAATCGAAGTCAGCACTATCATCAATTTTTGCATTGAGTGCATCCATCTTTTCAAGTATCACAAGCTTCAATGTCAGATTCTCTTCCTCTTTTTGAAGCTTTTTAACCAAGCGGTCTACTTTGTGGCTTTCAAATTCTTCCAAAAGCGAATCAAAGCGTTCATTTAGTGCTTCAACTTCTCCTTGAGGGAGAACTTTTATAGACTCCCATTTATTTCTAATCTGCCCTACCTCTTTGGTAGCCGTCCACTTCTCTCCATTGATGATGTCAGAAAACTCCTTTATAAGGGCTTTTTTCTTCTCAAGATTTTCTGCCTTCTTTTTATTGAGCTCCTCATAGTGAGCTTTTTTTCTGGTTTCGAATTCTTCGCGTAGAGAAGTGAACTTCTTTACGGCTTCTTTGGCATCGTCCATATTTGGATCAGGCCCTTCTTCAATATGAAGTGCAAGATTTGCCAACTCATTTGAAACAAATGCCCAGTCATCCTGACTTATGAATTCTTCTGCTTTTTTTAGAATGTCAGTATAAAATTCAGATGCACCTTCTTCTACTGGAGTTTCTGATTCATTTTCTTCTGAACTTTCTATTTCAGAAGTAGCTTCTTCTTTGGATTGATTTTCAAGTACCTCTTCACTGGAATCTTCTGTTCTAGTCGCAACCTGTTCTTCGGTATTTGTCTCCGCTTCTACCTGCTTCTCTTCTGTACTATCTTCAGAATCTTCTTCAGCTATTGTATCAGAACTCTCAACAGGCTCTTCCGATATTTGCTCGTTTTCGGCGGTAGGATCAACCGCATCCTCTTTTAAATTTTCTTTTTCCGGGTTTTCTTGCTCCAGGTTAGTCACGACTACCTTCCTTTCCAATTGTTCTTAATTTGCTACGTACGACTACTTTTTTTGAAAGAATTCAAGATAACATAACTATTACTGCTTAAGCAACAATTGCGCTATTTCCTAAAAATAAAAAAGCCGGTTTTGAACCGGCTTTTTTATTTAAGAATTAGTCAACCTTATGCAAATGTACATCGGTTTGTGGGAAAGGAATGTTAAGTCCTTCTTTATCAAAGGTTTTATAAACTTCCTCATTCATTTTGAAGTAAACTCCCCAATAATCTTCTGCATTTACCCAAACCCGAACAACGATGTTTACAGAACTATCAGCCAGTTCAGAAACCGCCATAAATGGTTCGGGATCTGACTGAATGCGTTCATCCTGAGAGATAAGGCGCTTTAAGACTTCGTATGCTTTGTCTACATCATCACCATATCCAATACCAAATGTCCAATCTACTCTTCTTGTCTCTTGAGTAGAAAAATTTGTCAATGACCCAGTAGCCAATGGGCCGTTTGGAATAATAATAGTTTTATTATCAGGGGTAGTAAGAACAGTCACAAATATTTGTATAGCATTTACTGCTCCGGTGTACCCTTGGGCATCTATAAAGTCGCCCACTTTGAAAGGTTTAAACAGAAGAATCATTACTCCCCCTGCAAAATTCTGAAGCGTCCCAGATAGTGCCAAACCTACCGCTAAACCGGCAGCACCAAGAATCGCAACAAAAGAAGTCATTGGTACACCAAGCAAGCCAATTGCTGTAATGTAAACCATTACTTTCAGCAAGATCGAAACCAAGCTACTTAAAAAAGAACTGAGCGATTCGTCAACTTTGCTTTTGGACAATATTCTCTTCACCAATTTGGTGATCATATTTACTATCCATAAACCAATGACGAGAACTACTATCGACTTAATCAATGCTATCCCATACTCTGTAACCAGACCGAGTATGTTTTCCATATCGAAATCAAATTCTTCCATATCTCCTTAATTAGTTAATTAACATTGTTTTCCAATTATAAGATAATGTCATAAAAAAACCGCCCTTTAAGGCGGTTTATTAAATTAATCTCATTCGAGAATTGAGCTAAATTTATGACTTACCTACTAGGCCTCTATATCATAAACCTCTTTGAGTATAGCTTTCGCATTAGCATCTTTGCCTTGCATAACCCTGTGTTGGAGATTAGTAATAATCTCTGGTTGTGCTTTTTCATAGGCCTCTTCTTTAGCAAGTTTGTCGCTCGACGTTCTTATAAGCTCAAAAATATCGTCAGCCCTAACTACACTATAAATATTATCTTTATTGAATGCATGAGATCTAAGTTTTTCAAACTCTTTAAAAACACGAGGAAAATCCTCATTCTTCTCTGCCTTAGTAATAATTTCAACATCCGACGGTCCTTCTGCACTTAGTGGTGTTTTACAGAGGTAGAAAAAATTTTGCGTGTAATTCATATTTATTAACAGTGTGATTTAGTGCTTAACTTAGAATATTTTAAATATAGTGAATCCCACACTACTTTTGAGTAACATCTTTCTATGCGATTATTAATCCTCATAGCATCAATTTGCCTCTTTTTAGCTAACTGTAGCAGAGTTCCAGAAACTTATAATGAGGGGATTATCCCTATCTATCAAAATGAGTTTCCTCATGATCAAGGATCTTATACAGCCTTAGCAAAAGTATATAAAGGAAACTCGCACACTAATAATGGATTCTTTATTTCGGAAGAGGGGCTTTTCTTAACGAATTATTCTACTGCTCTAGAGTACCTATCTACAAAAAGCAGTACGGAGAATGAAGCTCTTTTTGAAGAAGGTTTTACTGCTGATTCGAAATCAACCGAAATACCAATGGAAGGTATAGCCCTACTGATTGAGATAGAGCAAATTGATGTAACAGATCAAATCCAAAAAAACATAACCGAATTAAGTTCCAATACTGAAATTTATGCATCTATAAGGGATGAAAAAACGCGGTTAATTAATGAGAAAAGAGGAAACAGGACAGATATCCTTGTAGAAATTAAAGATTCCTTTTCTGGGAACCGTCAAATTATGACCGTTTACACAATTATCAGAGATGTCCGACTTGTACATGTACCCCCTATTTCAATTAATGCTTCAATTGCTTCTGATAGTGAACATCTTATTTCGACAATAGAAAATGAGTTCGCATTGCTTCGTGCATATTCTGCCCAAGATGGTTCTTTAATTGGCTATCGAAATGATAATGTTCCTTATCAACCTACTTATCACTTCGAGCTATCAGAGAAATCACCTGAGTCTACTGAATCTTTAACAGCTCTTGGATTCCCTAATGCCACTTATCGTCTGGAAACAGCACGAGCAATCCAGTTCTATAATCGAAATGTAAACCCATACATCGTTTCTTCTCTTGAAATCTATTTAGAAAAAGAGGATTCACTCTCCGAACTTAATACCAACAGATCCCTTGCTTCTGTAGCAAACCGATATTCTGTGGCTCAGAATCTGAAATTTTATAACCAGGCTCAGTCACAGATTGAGGAAAATGATTTACTTCAAATTATTAATACCCAGGATCAAGCTTACATGGATTGGGTTAATGCTGACACGAGCCTGCCTACTTCTTATCAAGCAGTTTTTACTTATATAAACCAGGCTTATGATATTGCTCAACAAACAGGTGATTTGTTATACATAACCAGGTATTTCAGCAATTTTAGTTTACTAGATAATCTCATAATAGGGTATCAACAGTTTTTGACCAGAACTGAAAATTCAAGAATTACCGAATCTGCTGTACTTCAGAATCACCAGCAGGTACTTGACCAAATTGATGTAAATGCTGAACTAGAAATGCTTAAAAAGTTCTTGGTTCAAATGAAGAATCTCCCAGAAGATCAGCAACCACTTATAATCTTCGATCTTTTCAATGATGCGGAATCAGATCAGTTGTCCACGTTAATTGATGAATATGTTGATAATGTGCTTTCATCTTCCTTTCTATTTAATATCGAAAAAGCATCCTCTTTAATAAGGAATTATCAGTTTGTTTCTGATCCATTGTACATGCTTTTGGAAGAGATCACATTCTCTAATGAAACTGCTCAGCAAAATTTCATCCGGCATTATGCCTACCTGTTTCCTGCTCAACAGATATTTATCAAAGCTCAAATGGAAAGAAGCGGAGGAACATTAAAGCCAGATGCAAATACTACATTATCTTATAATGTTGGAAGCTTTAATGGAAACAAAAGGAGTAGAAATAAGAATCTATTTTATTCCACAAACGATTTTTCTGGTAAAGCTCCAGGGGCAGCTATTTTAGATTCTGAAGGAAAGGTTATTGGCCTGGTTACAGAAGAAATTTCGGAATCAGTAATTGGCCATTATATTTATTCACAGGAAGCTTCTTATTTACCAACGTTAAAAAGCTCCTACATCATCCAAAAATTATCTGAAACTGTGCAGAATTCGTCTCTCTCATCTGAGCTTGAGCTTGGTGTTGACTTAGTTTCTAGTCAATAATTTCTCTTAATACTTTTGGGATCATCATCCATTTCACCTGGCATGTCCCAGGTTTAATATCCTGCCAGCGAACCGCATAACTTTCAAGGCAAACAAGACCTGCCGTTGGAATTCGAAATGCAGTAGTATCACGCCCCCCACTTAAAGCAGTTGCTGTAGCTTCCATTAACGGATTATGACCAACAACCATCATAGTATCTGCATTTTCTGGTGCACTCTGAACGGCTTCAATGTAATTTAATACGGATTCGAAGTAGAGATCTTCATCCCATCGAATAATACTTTCATCAAGCTTCATTGCTTCGGTACATAGCCGGGTTGTTTGTACTGCCCTTGCAGCCGGAGAAGAGACTATATAATCTGGTTTATAACCAGATTTTTTTAAGTATTTCCCCATTCGTGGTGCATCCTTAATTCCCCTTCCTGCTAGAGGTCGATCAAAATCATCCAGGCTCGGGTCACTCCAACTCGATTTTGCATGTCTGAGTAATAAGATAAATTTCATTGCTTCAGATATGGATTTGTTATAGATGGTAAGAAAATTCGTTTAGGAGCCCAAGCAGTAAGCGTAACTCCTCTCACTAACATGAAAAAAGTCATAGCAAACCAAAGTGCATGCCCTCCTATAAGTGGCTCAGCTATATAATATGCCGGAAGGAAACAAAGTATTGTTGCAATCAACATTGAATTACGCATAATAACTGTTTCGGTAGCTCCAATATAAACTCCATCCCATATGAAACAGATACTATTGATTAATGGAGCTATAATTGTCCATGTTAATACAATCGTTGCGGCTTGAATCACCTCTGATTTGTCCGTAAACAGGGTAATAATACCTTTTCCAAAAAGTGCATAAACCAATGTAGAAGCAATTCCTATTCCAAGCCCCCAAAGGATACTGTATTTAATAGACTGATTTAGTTTTTTAGTATCCCCTGCCCCTGTAAATCTTCCAACCAGACTTTCCGCTGCAAAAGCGAATCCATCTATTCCATAAGCACTAATATACCATAACTGAAGGAGGATAGTATTGGCTGCCAGGACAATATCACCTGACTCTGCGGACTTAGCTGTGAAGAACGCATAAGAGAAAATGAGACATAAAGTCCGGATAAAAATATCCCTGTTAACTGAGAAGAACTTATACAGTTCATTCGTTTTAAATATTTCTAAAATGTTCACGCTCAAACTAAGGGTTGAATATTTTTTCTTGTACAGTAGAATGGCCAGTAATAATCCTATATAACTGGCAACTAAACTTCCCCATGCCACCCCATCCACATTCATCCCAAACTGGAATACGAACAACAGGTTTAGCCCAATATTGCAGATGTTAAGCACTATGGTGATTATCATTGGATACGTTGAGTTTTGCATACCCAGGAACCAGCCATTGATACTGAATAAGGCTAGCGTAGCAGGCGCTGCAAAAATCCTGATGTGGTAATACAAGCGGGTATAAGCTTCTACTTCCGGACTTGCATTCACTATTAAAAGCGAAATTTCTATTAGGGGATATTGTAATAAGAGGATTAATACACTGGCTATAGCCGCGACTGACAACACCCTTATTAACAAAATACGAGTTTCCCGTTCGTCACCAGCACCAAATGCCTGAGCTACCAAACCAGTGGTCCCCATTCTAAGAAATCCAAAGCCCCAAAAAATAAAATCAAATATGATACTACCAACTGCGATAGCTCCCAAATAGTAAATGTGTTCTAAATGGCCAACTACTGCGGTATCGATAACCCCCAAAAGAGGGACAGACAGATTGCTGATGACGTTTGGTACAGCCAGTCTTAAAATCTGCTTATTCAATCCAACAGTTTTTTAGATTTTATTATTCGGGCGTAAAGAATGTGTATAAGTTAAATTATTGTTGTGTTATTTTTTGGTTTATTCATCTAGGTTGCATCTATAAAGGGGTGCGTGTATTTTCTTCATTCGTTTTTCACAGAATACACTAACTAATTATCTTTCTTTTCAGATGAATATTGATACTCGAAACAAAATTTTAAGTGTAGTACTTGGGGTTGTTATACTTGCTCTATCATGGTGGTTATATGATTCTATAGTAACTCCATACAAGATTGTTGAAGAACGCCAGGCTGAGACTGAACGAGTTCGAGCTCGTATGCTTTCCCTTAAGGATGCTCTTGTTCAGTACGAAGCTAAATTCGGTCACTTCCCTCCCACTGATGGCGGTTTAGATAGTATTGTTACTTATTTACAAACCGATTCTTTAATGGTAGCGATGGGAGATACACTGTTCCAACAAATTCCCCCATTAACATATTCTCCGGAATCAATCATTCTGGCACCGCGCTCTGGTGAACGTTTTTCATATACTTTAAACGATACCCTGCGCCCGCCTCTTTATTTGTTAGAGGATCCTGATTCTGACGATTTAATAGGCAGCCTTTCCAGAACAACGATGCGAAACGCTCCTAACTGGAATTAATGGATGAAGCATCTGCAAATTTAGGTGTTTGTTTTTTTTCCGATCGGCTTTTTTATGCCATAAATGATCCGACTAATGATAAACACCTATCGCGTATAGGTTGTTTTGATTTCAATTTTGATGTGGCTGATGCGATAAGTAATCAGCATTCCGAACAATTCCCGCATATTAAAGCCACATTCGAAAAACTGCGTGTAGATTATAACCTGCAATCTGTTCGTTCGGCAACGTATCCAGGCTACGAATGCTGGACTTCTCTTCCAAAAGTAGTGTATGATAATGCCGATGAGCGAGAAGATCATCTTGCCATCATTATGAAAGGAATTGATCGCAAAGATATTGAACCCACCTGGCATGCAGTTAGTAAACCGGAATACAAGTTTTTAAGTATCCGGCGCAGAAATGTGATGCAAGGGTTTGATCAACTTACCGAGAAAGTTGGAACCACTGAGTTCGCCAGTGATTTTGAGCTAGCTACCAAGTGGTCATCATTTAATAAACCTGGTGGCTCTTTCTTAATGATTGGATGCCATAAGGATGTGATCTCAATCACTTCTTACCTTCTGGGAAAATTCAGAGCTTCGACATTTATAAAATTTGATCAAATTGCTGACTTAGCTTATCACTGGCTTCAGCATACTCTTCATAATAACTGGATGAAAGGGTTACATGAGAACATCTATCTTTTCGGCCATGAAACCTATGAAGTAGAACAAACTCTACACGGTCTTTGGGATAAGAGTTCAGTAATAATTAACCTGAATACGCTCAACGAAATCGGAGTTGTTGCAGAAGAAGAAACTTATGGTTTTGACCTTGCTGCAGCGTTTCCAGCCATATTACTCTCTCTAGACTTTTAAAAATGTGTTGTCATTTCGAAGAAGCGAAGCGATTGAAAAATCTAAAGGTTTTGAAGATGCAAAAGGAATTTTAGATTTCTCCCTCTGGTCAAAATGACAGAAATTGAAACCTTACTTATTACTTATGAGGATCATAACAGGTAAACTTAAAGGGAGGCGATTCGAAATTCCGAAAGGAATGGACGTAAGACCTACTACTGACCGAACAAGAGAAAGTATCTTTAATAAGATTGAAGCTTATAAATACATTGATGGTTCGGTAGTTCTGGATTTATTTGGAGGTTCAGGGAGCCTTGGCTTTGAAGCTATTTCAAGAGGAGCGAAAAGTGTTAGTTATGTAGATATTGAAGCAAGAAATATCCAGCTCATAGAGAAGACTGCTCTCGAATTTGGTATAGAAGCTCAGGTAAGAACTACAATATCAGATGTACAACGGTTTTTAAATGGGAATCCTATTCCTTACGATTTCATCTTTTGCGATCCTCCCTACAACTATCCCTGGATGGATGAAATGATTAATCAGATTCTTGATAATAGCTGGCTAGGTGAGGAAGGCTGGTTTATTCTGGAACACGACAAGTACCATAATTATAAAGATCACCCACATTGTTTTTTTAGTAAGGCCTATGGACGTACTACCGTTAGTATTTTTGAAAAGCATCCGGTAGATTCAGAAAAAAATCAGCTATGAAACACATCGCGTTATACCCTGGCTCATTCGATCCAATTACTTTTGGTCACCTCGATATCCTGGAGCGTGCAACTAACCTTTTTGACAAGGTCATTGTTACTGTAGCAGTAAATAAGGAAAAAAATGCTGTCTTTTCTGGAGACGAACGATTGGCATTAATACACGAGTGCCTGGCTGATAAGGAATGGGCACAAAATATTGAAGTAGGCAAGTTTACCGGACTCCTTGTAAACCATGCTCAAAAATTGAATGCAAATACTCTGATCAGAGGTGTGCGACAGATTTCGGATTTCGAATATGAATTTAGAATGGCGCTCACGAACAAGCGCCTCGCTCCCACAGTTGATACTGTTTTTTTAATGCCGGATGAGCATTTCACTTTCATCTCCGCTTCCCTTGTGAAAGAGGTTGCTTACTGGGGTGGAGATCTATCATCGTTTGTCCCCGAAAATGTGTCCGAAGCACTTAAAAATAAATTCGGAAATAAATAAGCTCCTATTCACTTATTTCCTTTTTATCTATTTTCCTCCTCTCATTCATTTCAATACAAGTCTTCATTAAATGATCTCACAAAGAGCACAAAATGTTCAGCCGTCAGCTACTCTAAAAGTAACAGGACGAGCTAAAGAACTCCGCAGAGAAGGAAAATCAATTGTATCTCTTAGCGCTGGTGAACCGGATTTTAAAACCCCTGCTTACATTTGCGAAGCAGCTATAAAAGCTATTAATGAAGGCCAGCATGGTTATACCATGAATCCCGGTACTCCTGAGCTTAGGGAGGCAATTTCTGCTAAACTTAAACGAGATAATGAGTTTGATTATGATCCTTCTCAAATAATCTGCTCTAACGGGGCCAAGCAATCAGTAGGATTTGCAATACTTGCAACCATAAACAAAGGAGATGAAGTAATAATACCTGCTCCTTACTGGGTTTCATACCCCGAAATGGTTCGGCTGGCAGAAGGTACTGCAATAACTGTTCGTACCTCTTTTGAGAACGATTTCAGACTTACTCCAACGCAATTAGAGCAAGCAATAACTGATAAAACCCGGTTACTAATTCTTTGCTCGCCCTCAAACCCTACAGGCTCCTGTTATAGCAAAGAGGATTTAGAAGGCTTGGCAGCTGTATTAAGAAAATACCCTGACGTTCAGGTTCTCTCTGACGAGATTTATGAATACATCGTATTTGAAGGTGAGCATGTAAGCATTCTGAATGTTGCCCCGGATTTGAAGGATCGGGTAATCGTAGTGAATGGATTCTCTAAAGGTTTTGCAATGACAGGATGGAGGCTTGGCTATTTAGCTGCACATACTGATATAGTAAAAGCAGTATCCAAAATTCAAAGCCAGGAAACTTCCGCTCCATCTTCTATTTCTCAGGCAGCAGGACTTGCTGCATATACCAATGACCTATCTGAAGTGTTTGCAATGCGGAATGAATTCAAAAAGCGCAGGGATTTTATGGTAAGTTCTTTAAATGCTATTGATGGTGTAAGTTGCTTCACTCCTGGTGGTGCCTTTTATGTATTCCCGGATATCTCAGCATACCTAGGCACAGCTACACCTGGTGGAGAACAAATTTCTACTTCAACCGAGTTATGTATGTACCTGCTAGATGAGTATGGATTGGCTTGTGTACCCGGAGATGCATTCGGCGAACCAAATGGACTCAGAATGAGCTATGCTGCCTCTATGGAAGAACTTGAGGAAGCAATGAAAAGATTTAAACAAGGATTGGCTACTCTTAAGTAATGAACCCTATTTCAAAATTTGAGGAGTGGTATAAAGAGGAACTCTTCAAAAGCTCGGTACAAATCCCATCGGCTTGCTGCCTTTCAACAATAGGATTGGATGGATACCCAAATGCTCGCTTTGTATCTCTAAAAGCTGTTTATGAGGGTAATTTCATTATAACCGGACCTACTAATTCTTCAAAAGGGCTAGAACTGAAAGCTATACCAAAAGCCTCTCTTACATTTTGGTGGACTGAAACTGAACGGCAGGTCCGAATACAAGGAGACGTTGAACCATTGGAAGCTGATATAGCGGGACGCTTTTTTGAAGAGCGAAATTTTGACTCCAAAGTAGTTAGTGTTGTATCGGAGCAAAGTTCTCCTGTTTCGGATACTAATCAACTTATTGAACAATTCAATTCTAAAAGAGAAGAGCTAAAAGGCACTGAAGTTCCAGTACCGGAACATTGGGGTGGTTTTAAAATTAATCCCCTTAAAATTGAGTTCCTTGAATTTAGTGAATCCAGATTTCATGATCGAACCTTGTTTACGATGGATAGTCAAAACTGGGTGATAAAAAAACTTCAACCTTAGTAAAAGTTGTACTCGATTCTAACCTTTAGTTAGATTTAGCAAACTTTGACTATTCAAACCAGCAAATCAGCATGCCCACTTACGAGTACAAACGAGAAGACGGTACTACTTTTGACATCATTCAAAAAATGAGTGACGATCCTTTAACCACTTGCCCCACAACAGGGCAAAAAGTTCGGCGTGTTGTATCAGGTGGAGGCGGTGTGGTTTACAAGGGCGAAGGATGGTATGTGACTGATTATAAAAATGGAGGAAAAAAAGAAGCCTCAGAAAAAACAACCACTGAAAAAGCTTCTGACTCATCCGAAAAAAACTCTTCAACTTCTACCGAAAAATCTTCCAAAAACGATTCCTCAGAATAAGCCGTTTGATGGTATTTAATCCCTTCTTTGTTATTTTGAAGGAAATTTATTTGTTATGAGAGCACTACACTATTCATTCTTTTTAGTACTAATAATACTAAGCATTAGCAGCTGTAAATCCAGTACCGGATCGTCTGGTGACGATGATGTAAATGGGTTTAATGAAACCGGTTTTTTTAAAACAGATGGACAACAAATCCTGAACCGTCAGGGCGAACCAGTAGTAATTAAAGGTTTTGGTCTTGGAGGGTGGTTACTTCCTGAAGGATATATGTTCAGGATTACTCATCCCGCTGGCGAAGGAGCTACTGAAATATTCAACCAGGTTGCTGACTTGATAGGTGAAAGTGGTGCAGAGGAGTGGACGCAGTTATTTCGTGACAACTATGTAACCGAACAGGATATAGAAGAAATGAAAGCATGGGGAGTTGATCATGTTCGAATCCCCTTTCACTACAACCTTTTTTATGACATTGAAGCAGGTGGTTTTATCGATGAAGGTTTTGAGCGTATTGACGAATTACTTGTTTGGTGTAAGCGTCATCGAGTGGACGTAATTTTAGATATGCATGCTGCTCCCGGAGCTCAAAGCGATGGAGCAATTGCTGATAGCGATGGTGAAGCCCGGTTCTGGACTGAAAGTGAAACTTACTGGCCAATAGCCATCGAGATTTGGGAAAAAATCGCCCGACGATATAAAGATGAAAATATCATTATAGGCTATGATATTATAAACGAACCAGTAACTCCTGCTCCTTACGATGGTCGCGATTTAGCTCGATTCTACGGCCAGGCTGTTACTGCGATTAGAGCAATCGATCAAAACCACATCTTGTTTATTGAAGGCAATTACTTTGCTACCACTTTCGATTACCTCTATCCCCCATTTGATGATAATATGGTTTATGCATTCCATAAGTATTGGAATGAAACCGATCAGGGAACCATCCAATACCTGCTTAATATCAGAGAGCAGTACGATGTACCACTCTGGCTCGGCGAAACGGGTGAGAACTCAAATGGATGGTTTTATGAAACCGTGCAATTAGTGGAAGGCCTGAACATTGGCTGGAATTGGTGGACACATAAGAAACTCGAAACTATTACCTCCCCTCTTTCTTCACCAACTAATGATAATTACGATAAAGTAGTTGCTTACTGGAAAGATGAGGGGCCAAGGCCAACCGAAGCAGAAGCACGAGATGGTCTCTTTGAAATGGCAGAAGGTTTAAAGATTGAAAACAACACCTTTCGCCCGGATGTGATCGCCTCTTTGTTTTCACCATCATTTGGCACGGAAGGTGTTCCCTACACTGAGTTAAATATCCCTGGTAACATTGAAATGGTAAACTATGATATCGGTATGAATGGAATTTCCTATTTCGATAACGCGTACAAAAGAGTAAGCGGAGATGAGATTCAAAGTACCGGAAATCAGGGATGGGAATACCGAAACGATGGTGTAGATATTCAATCTAGTGACGACCTGGCCACAGATTATAATATTGGATGGATAGATACCGGAGAGTGGATGGAGTATACAGTGAATGTAACTGCAACCGGCACGTACGATATTGTCGCCAGAGTTTCTTCTCCGGGAAATACCGGCCGCTTCCGCCTGAAATTGAATAATCAAATAATTGGCAGTGAAGTATCTGTTCAAAATACAGGAGGAAATCAGTCGTGGCAGCAGCTTCAGGTAGGTTCTTATGAATTTGAGGAAGGGACACATACCTTACGGTTTGAAGTTACTTCAGGAGGTTTTAATATCAGCTTGCTTACCATCAATTAACAATTAAACCAGATGAATCCGGCTCATTCGCAATCTTACCAGAAAGCGCTTGATCAATTTGTTAAGCTTTGGGGAGACATGGCCTCTGCATGGGGGATCAACAAGACGATGTCTCAAATCCATGCTCTTCTATATGCCGAATCAAATCCGCTGGATACTGACACTATCATGGAGATACTGGACATCAGCCGTGGTAATGCAAATATGAACCTGCGCCGTCTTCTTGATTGGGAGCTCATTCACAAAGTTAAAGTTGAAGGAGATCGAAAAGACTATTACTCAGCCGAAACAGATGTTTGGAAAATTGTTTCAACCATAATCAGAGAACGGCAGCAACAAGAAATAGCACCCATTAGAGCAGAGCTTAAGGAATGCATTAAAACCCTTGAAGCAGGGGGACTCGAAGACCAGGAAAGCCAGGAATTCAAACAACGAATCGAAAACTATAACGACTTCCTCGAAATGTTTGAGCGCTTCACAAGTGCACTTCTTCCATATATCAACAAGAAAAACCTTGGCTTTTTGAAGCAGCTTGTCAAATTGGTGGAGGTTAAGGAGTCGATAAAAGAGAAAATAACTCCCAGTGACTGAAACTCATCGCCATATCGGAAATAAAGCAGAAGACCTGGCTTGTGAGTTTTTATTAACTAAGGGATGGGAAATTTTGGACCGGAATTATTACTCCGGGCATTCTGAAGTTGACATCATTGCTAAAGATGATTCCTTTATTGTATTTCTGGAAGTAAAAATGCGCTCATCCACAAAGTTTGGGTCTCCTTTGGAACACGTAACGGAAGCAAAAGTAGCCCACGTTTTCAAAGCGGCAGAAACATGGGTAATAGAAAATAATGCCCACGACTCCCCTCTTCGTTTTGATGTGATCAGTATTCTTAAAGAAGAAAATCTCCCTCCTTTAATTGAGCATATTCCGGATGCCTTTCGCTAAAAAAACTTGGCTTTTGTTCCTGATATCTCCACCTTCCTTTTAATGGGTAGATCTATTAGGCTTATTGAATACGTAAGGAGTATAGTCGGAATAATTTTCTTTACGTTACTTTTTATTCTTGTCATTCCAATCTCATTCATTCTTGTTTTATTTATGGGAGGAAGACTTGGAGATCTAGCTGTACAGCGTTTCGCTCCAGCTATTGCAATTCCTGTAATGAAAGTAATTGGGATACACTACAAGAGAAAGTATCATGGACCCAGATTTACCCAGCCTGCCATGTATATCATCAATCACAGCTCAACACTAGATATACTTACATTAATGGCACTTGGAATCCCAAAACTACGATATGTTGCTAAATGGGAACTTCAATATTTTCCAATATTCTTCATAATGGGGAAATTAACAGGTCAGGTTTTCATCAAACGCCAGAATAGTGAAAAGGCAGTTTCTACGCTTCAAAAGACATACAATCATCTAAAAAGGAATAATCGCTCCGTGATGATTGCTCCGGAAGGATCCCGAAAACATGAAGGAATAATTGGGCCTTTTAAAAAAGGAGCATTCAGAATGGCCATCGACCTGGGGTACCCAATTGTACCTATCTATTTTGAGGGGAATAACGAGTTAAGTATTGGAGGGTCCATCATGTCTAAAAGTGGAACCTTAACGACACACTTTCATCCATCTATTGATACCTCTAATTGGAGTATTGAAACGCTTGATGAGCATATAGAAGAAGTGAGGGATCTCTATCTAAAATGGGCTGGAGTTGAGGGGTAGGTTAAGGTTATTAGTTAATGGTTAATGGTTATTGGTTATTTCCTTATAACTAATAACCATTAACTAAATACTAGACAGGTTCGAGATACTGAACACTAAATAGATTATTCTGATCACTCCAAACCTTAACTACCTTAAACCAAGGGGAAACTAATTCCTCAAACTCCGATAGCGAGTACTTATGAGAGTTTTCAGTATGGATGAATTCTCCTTCCTCGAGAACAAAGCTATTTCCATTTACCTTTACACTATGCTGTTTGTTGGCATATAACCTCATCTCAATCCGCCCAGCCTCCTGATTCCAAACCGCTTTGTGATCATAAGCATCCAGATCAAAATCAGTTCCTATTTCTCTGTTCAGATGTTTGAGCATATTTTTATTGAACGCCGCTGTTACTTCTCTTGCGTCGTTGTATGCATCTTCCAGTACTTTAACATCTTTCTTGAGATCAACACCAATCAGCATCGCTCCGTCCTTTCCAAGAATATCAGCTATTACCTCAAAGAAACGTACTACAGTACCCTTTTTGAAATTTCCGATTGTTGACCCTGGAAAAAATACTACCCGCCTGGATGAATTATAAATATCAGGTACCTCAAAAGGATGGGTATAATCGACAGCAAGGGGTTGAATATCAATCCCTGGAAATTCTTCCCTCAACCCTTCAGCAACCTGACCTAAATAATCTCCTGAAATATCTATAGGGATATAGCAACAAATCGAATCCATTTTGGAGAGCAGAATTTTAGTTTTTTCACTGCTACCACTTCCTGGTTCAATCAACAGCACTTTATCTCCCAGCTCCGCAGAAATACTATCTACGTTTTCTTCCAGGATTAACCGCTCTGTTCTTGTTGGATAGTATTCTTCCAGTTCTGTAATCTCATCAAACAATCGTGATCCCTTCTCATCATAAAAATACTTGCTGGGCAGGGCTTTAGGTGTTTGATTCATTCCATGCATAACTTCTTTGAGCATGGTTTCTTTATTGGTCGCCATATTCCTTTTAATACTCCTTAACGTGCTAATCTTATCCCACTGAATTGCCATCGGGCATTGGTATGGAAAAAATTTCTATAGGTTTTTCGGATGTGTGATTTAGATGTAGCACATGAGCCTCCTCTGAGTACATACTGATTAGCCATGAATTTGCCATTATACTCACCCAAAGCTCCTGGGAGAGGTTTATAATTTGGGTAGGGTGAATAACTACTCATAGTCCATTCCCAAACATCTCCATACATCTGATTTAAACCGGTACCAGAACCTTCATTTGGCATCGGGTGAAAAGCTTTTTCATCAACAAAATTACCGGCAACTTCTAATCCATTGCAGGCATGCTCCCACTCTTGCTCGGTTGGCAAACGTACTCCTTTCCATCTAGCAAAAGCATCGGCTTCAAAATAGCTGATATGAGTTACCGGCTCACTCATGCTAACCTTCCTTGCTCCTGAAAGAGTGAATTGCATCCATTCCCCGTCTCTTTTAAACCAATATAGAGGGGCTTCCCAGTTTTCTTTTTTTAATGAAGACCATCCTTCGTCTAGCCAAAATGGTGACTTTTCATATCCACCATCTTCCATAAATTCGAGAAATTCTCCATTGGTAATCAACCGGTTCGCCAGTTCAAAATCCTGAACAAAAGTTCTGTGATGCGGGTGCTCATTATCATAAGTGAACTCATTTCCTTTATTACCGATTTCTACCAACCCCTCTTCAAATTCCGTCCATGTTAATTCGCCAACCAGTGTAGCTTCCGGAACTTCTCTTTCTCTATAAATTGGTAACAATGGGTTTTGAGCAAGCAAGTATTTCAAATCTGTAAGAATAAGCTCCTGATGCTGCTGCTCATGATGATTCCCGATTTCAATGATTGGTGCTACCAGTGACCAGGTTTCTTCATCACACTGATCAATGAAAGATTCCATTTGTTCATTTACATAAGCTCGGTATTCAAATACCTCTTTTACCGTTGGCCGGGAAAGTAAACCACGGTTGGCTCTTGTAAAGGGAACTCCGGTTTGTAAATAATATGAGTTAAAGAAATAAGCGTACTGAGGATGAAGGCTTTCAAAACCGGCTTTATACTTACCCAAAACAAAGGTTTCATAAAACCAACTGGTATGAGCAAGGTGCCATTTTGTAGGACTTGCATTTTCCATCGATTGAATAACAAAATCTTCCGGCTCAAGCGGGTCTGTGATGAAATGAGAAAAAGCCCTAATTGCTTTGAATTGCTCAAGTACGTGCTCTTTAACTAATCGTTGGGGAAGGTCTATTTCGGTAACACTCATGTTCGATTATTTTTTTTGAATGTACCGAATGACTTGGAAAGGGGAAATCCTATTTACAACAAATTAATCCCTCTTGCACCTATTCCAGTTTATTTATCGCGATAGTAATAAATCTTTTTATTTACCGCGTCCTTCTTACTTCTAACACTGTAATTTTTTTGCCTGCAAAACTGATACACGGCTGTTCTCATCGAATTAAGATCTTTATCAGAAGTGAAGGATACCTCAACTGCCTGACCTCCGGGCTTTAATTTTTCTATAGCCTCAAATAAGGGACGAAATTTTGATGATCTTTTTTTGGAGGATTTTACAACTGAGCGCTTAACAAATTTTATTTCCATTTATATATCTACTCTTAAATATTACTACAATAATTATATATAAATAATAACATATTATTTTAAATAATAAATAGTGTTTTTATTTAATGATATTAATATTTATCAAAAGCAATAGTTTTATATTCATTTTTGAACAGTATTTTTCTTTATAATTCTGAGACTTTGTCTCTATGAAATATTCACTATTTCTCTGTTTCTTTTTCTTTTCATGGCATGCTCTGAAAGCAATGAGCAAATTAATCCGATATTACTTCTTAGTGAAACTAAGCCGAGCCTAGAACCAACTGTCTTTGCTCCGGATTTCATTTCCCTTTCTGATCGATATGAGTTATGCCCATATGTTACTCCAGACAGCAAGTACTTTATATACACTAGTAATAAAGAACTTTATTGGGTGAGTACTGAGATTTTCGAACAATACAGATAGGTGTAGAACTTCTGGGCATACTAACATTCAATTTAATTGTCACAAATCTCTTTCTGGGTTCTCCTTGATCAATAACATCAGCAGAATACGAAAGGGCTACGGTACATGGATTTAATCATACGACAGGAAGAACCTGCGGACTATACGGCAGTTTTTGAGCTTATAGAACAGGCATTTGCAACAGAGGAGTTAAGCGATCACCAGGAGCAATTCCTTGTTGAGCGATTAAGGCATTCAGCGGCTTTTATTCCTGAACTTTCATTGGTCGCAGAAATTGGCTCAACCATAGTTGGACATATCTTATTAACCAGGATATTTATAAAAAGTACTCAACGAACCTATAAATCATTAGCTCTGGCTCCTGTTTCAGTATTACCTGAATACCAGAGAAAGGGAATTGGAGGATCTCTTATACAGTATGCACATTCTGGAGCCAAAGAATTAGGCTATCAATCTGTCATTCTGCTGGGCCATGAAAATTATTATCCAAGGTTTGGATACCAGCAAGCTCACACTTTTGGAATTGTACTCCCGTTCGAAGCTCCCAAAGAAAATTGTATGGCTATTCCCCTTACTGAGAACGGATTGAAAGGAGTAAGCGGAACCGTTGTATATCCAAAAGAATTTATGGTGTAAGTTCTAATCCATTCTTTTCTAGTTATTCCGTATTCCGATGCGGGATGACAAAAGAGATTCAACTTTTCCTGAGGCTTCATACTTTGATTAAAAATTGATCCAACTATGCCCGAAATCAAAGAAGTGCTCTCTAGCGAATTAAAAGCCTATAAAATCCTTGTTCGAAAAGGATTTGTGGAGGCAGAAGACAGTTTCAGAATTACCCCGGAGGACGACAAACCTGAAGGGTTTCCCACCAAAAATACTAAGGATAGTTTTACGATTGGAGCTTACGATGGAGACCAGCTTATTGGTGTAGCCAGTTTTAGGAGAGAAGGAGAAAATCGAAGAAAACTAAGGCATAAGGGTCTCCTCTTTCGAATTTATGTTGATCCCAATTACCGCAAGCAAGGGTTGGCTGGCCAGATGATCCAGGAAATCATTGATCGAGTAAAGCTCCTTGAGGATATTGAACAAATAAATCTTACGGTTATCCCTACTAATGCTCATGCAAAGAAACTTTATGAGAAGTTTGGTTTTGTTACCTATGGATCAGAAAAAAAGGCTATTAAGTGGAAGAGCCGCTACTTTGATGAAGATCAAATGCAGTTGATGTTGAGAAGATGATTTGGGTTTTCCTAAACAACAAAGGCTTCTCAAAAAACATTTAAGAAGCCTTTGTTAATGTGGGCGATGAGGGACTCGAACCCCCGACCCCCTCGGTGTAAACGAGGTGCTCTAAACCAACTGAGCTAATCGCCCTTAAGAAGGGCGACAAATATACCACTATTTCAACTTGAGACAAAGAAATTTACATTCAATTGTTGATTATTTAGTTAACACTGTTAACTTCCCCTGAACTATACCCTGAACACCATGGTCAAAACAAATCAATATCCATTTACTCCTGTTTTTGTTGATGGAGCCCGAATCCCTTTTTTAAAGTCTAGTACAGACTATAATGACCTATTAGCTTACGACCTGGGAAGAATGGCTATAACCGGATTATTAGCAAGAAACCCTATTGATCCAGCTTCCATCGACAGGGTCATTATGGGCACTGTGATCCAGGAAGTAAAAACGAGTAATGTAGCTAGGGAAAGTGCGTTAGGAGCCGGGATTCCTAATACCGTCCCAGCATTTACTGCTTCAATGGCATGTATCTCCTCTAACCAGGCAATTACCAGCGGTGTTGATTTAATCCGATCAGGACAGGCAAAGATTGTATTAGCTTCCGGAACTGAAACCATGTCGGATATTCCAGTTCGATTTAAAAAGAAATTCCGGCAAAAAGTATTGGAAGCCAGAAAGTATAAATCTCCTGTAGAGTTCCTGAAATTCTTAAAAGGGTTAAGGTTCAAAGATTTAATGCCTGAACTCCCTGCTATCGCTGAATTTTCGACAGGAGAAACGATGGGGCAAAGTGCTGACCGAATGGCTGCACGATTTGGAGTAAGTAGAAATGATCAGGACGAATATGCGATGCGCTCCCATCACCTGGCAGCCAAAGCTACTGAAACAGGATTTCTAGATGATGAACTTATCCCTGCTAAAATATCTCCAAAGTTTAATGTGGTATCTCATGACAATGGTTTCAGAGGGGATACATCGATGGAGAAACTTGCTAAACTCAGACCTGCATTTATTAAACCGCATGGCACTATTACAGCAGGCAATGCTTCTTTCCTTACCGATGGAGCATCGGCATGTTTTATTATGGAGGAACAAACCGCACTTTCAATGGGAATTACTCCAAAAGCCTATTTAAGAGAATACAATTTTGTGTCTCAAGACCCGGGTGAGGAGTTATTGTTGGGGCCAGCCTATGCCATTCCAAAAGCTTTAGACGCTATGGAAATGAGCCTGGATGATATTGATGTATTCGAAATCCATGAAGCTTTTGCCGGACAGGTTTTATCGGTGCTGAATGCACTTGAATCTAAAAATTTTAACGAGTCTTCTCTAAGAAGGGACAACACAATCGGGCGAATCCCTATGGATAAACTCAACACTATGGGAGGCTCACTTTCTTTAGGGCATCCATTTGGAGCCACTGGGGCTCGTCTGGTTACTACTGCTGTGAATCGTTTGCATAGGGAAGATGGTAAATACGCCATGGTTTCTGCTTGCGCCGCTGGTGGACAGGGTCATGCTATGATCATTGAGAAGTATGAGGCTGGCCAATGAGCTATTTAACGATTACTCATAAAAACTCCGTCGCTGTTCTTAGCCTGGACAAACCAGGGGAAAAGGTCAATACGCTTGACGAATCCATGATGGAGCAATTCGATGTTTTTTTGGATGAGCTTCATCAAAATGACGAATTAAATGGCGCTGTCCTCATAAGTGGTAAAGAGAACAATTTCATTGCTGGAGCAGACATTGAGATGTTTAAAGTCCGAGATACCGCAGAAGCCATGCAGCAACTCAGCACGGATGGAAATGCTATTTTAAATAAGATTACTGCTTCTAAAAAACCTTTCGTTGTCGCTATTCATGGAAGCTGTATGGGAGGTGGACTTGAGCTATCTCTAGCCTGCCATTACCGAATTGCTACCAACCATCCCAAAACTGTACTGGCTCTCCCGGAAGTTAAACTTGGAGTTATTCCAGGTACCGGAGGAACACAACGACTACCTAGAACCATCGGTATTCAAAAAGCTCTTGGGTATATGCTAACAGGGGGGAATATCTATGCCAGAACGGCCAAAAGAATTGGCCTGGTAGATGAGCTCACCCATAAAGATGCTCTTGAAGAAGCTGCAATCAAAGCTGTTCATAAAATTTCTGAAGCAGGAGGCGCTGTTAACCGAAAAGATCGGAGATCGTTTGTAGAGAAAGTATTGGAGAGCAATCCCATTGGCCGGAACATCATCTTCTCTCAAGCAAGGAAGAAAACCCTGGCACAAACAAAGGGTAATTACCCTGCTCCTTTACTCATTATTGATTCTGTCAAATATGGCTACCAAAAAGGACTGGAAAAGGGATTAGAAAATGAAGCCCGATTATTTGGCGAAGCTGGAGCAACCTTCGAGTCCAAAGCTTTAGTCAATCTTTTCTTTGCAATGACTGATGCAAAAAAGAATCCACTGGAAGGAAAACAGGTGCCCATTAAAACGATTGGTGTATTAGGAGCCGGACTTATGGGCTCCGGGGTTGCAGATGTAAGTGTGAATAAAGGTGGCTATTCCGTCTTATTGAAAGATCAAACTCCTGAAGCTGCTGCTAAAGGAGAAAAAGTGATTTGGGATGGCCTAAATAAAAAAGCTTCAAAGAGAATCATTACTCGTTTTGAACGAGATCAAATTGCAAGCCGAGTAACCGGAACCGATTCTTATAACGTATTTGGAAAAGCTGATCTGGTTATTGAAGCAGTATTCGAAGATCTAGATCTCAAAAGAAGAATTGTTGCTGAAGTAGAGGCAATCACTTCTGACAGATGCATCTTTGCTACCAATACCTCCTCACTGCCTATTGTGGATATTGCAGAAGGAGCAAAACGACCCGAGAATATTATTGGAATGCATTACTTCTCACCGGTTCAGAAAATGCCTTTGCTTGAGATCATTATTACTCCCCAAACCGCAGACTGGGTAACTGCTACTGCCTATGAGGTTGGAGTTAAGCAGGGTAAAACAGTTATTGTAGTCAATGACGGACCCGGATTTTACACCACCAGAATTTTGGCACCTTATATGAACGAGGCCTTGCTCTTGCTTGAAGAAGGAGCTTCTATTGAATTCCTGGATAAAGTAATGAAGAAATTTGGCTACCCGGTAGGACCAATGGCTTTACTCGACGAGGTAGGGTTTGATGTAGGTGCCCACGTAGGTGAAACCATGTCCCCGGTTTTTAATGCGCGGGGAGGAAAATCATCCACAAAAGCCAAAGAGCTTATGGATGCCGGGTTCCTTGGCCGCAAAAATAAAAAGGGCTTGTACAACTATGACGGAAAGAAGAAATCTCCCAATTCCGATATCTATTCCTTTTTTGGAGGAAGCTCGAGAAATAATATAGATGCTGAAACAGCTCAACTCCGTATGGCTTTAATGATGGTGAATGAAGCTGCTTATTGTTTACAAGAAGAAATTCTCAAATCTCCTACCGATGGCGATTTAGGCGCCATCCTTGGATTGGGCTTCCCTCCTTTCACTGGTGGACCTTTCAGATATATCGATCAATTGGGAGCACAACAGGTTGTTGACCACTTGAATGGTTTCGCGGAGAAATTCGGACCAAGATTCAAACCTGCTCCGATTTTAGAAGATTATATCAAGAATGGAAAGAGATTTCATCATTCCTGAACTGGGTTAGAGGCATTGCTTCTATCAGACACTTTCAGGAGCATAAAAAATGTCTTAGCTAATAATGAGGAACTAGAAGGGGAGTCTTAATTCAACAATTCTTAATTGATCATTGAATTATTCCCTATCTTCCGAGGCTAAATAAACACCACATAATTACGGCTACATATGCATACACTAGCATTTCTATTCATGGGAAACCCTAACGATCCAAATAGTGGATTCATCAACCTGGTTTTTCTTGGGGGTATTTTCCTGGTATTCTATTTCTTCATCATTCGCCCACAAAGTCAGCGTCAGAAAGAAATTCAACGTAAAGTTTCTGAAATGAAAAAGGGAGATAAAGTGGTTACATCTTCCGGTATCATTGGTGTGCTAAATGCAATCGAAGACGATTCTGTATTAGTAGAAGTAGGAAGTAACGTCAAAATCCGCTTCCTGAAAAATGCGATTACTGATGTAAATCCAAATAAACCGGAAAAGAAAGAAAAGGGTAGCAAGTAAATTGGACAATATTCGCTTCCATACCATTCCCGAAGCCATTGAGGATATCAAGGCTGGCAAAATGATCATCGTTGTTGACGATGAGGACAGGGAAAATGAAGGTGATTTTTTAATGGCTGGAGAGATGGCTACTACCCAAGCCATAAACTTTATGGTTACTCATGGTCGAGGCCTGGTTTGTGTCCCCGTCACTAAAAAAGTAGCAGAGAAGTTCCGCCTTAATAATATGGTTGTTGAAGGGGCTGATCCTGATGAAGCGAATTTCACAATTTCTATCGATCATAAACGACTTACTACCACCGGAATTTCTGCCGCTGATCGCGCCAATACCATACTGGAACTAACAAAAGAAGATTCTAAACCCGGAGATTTTCGAAGGCCAGGACATATTTTCCCTCTTATAGGAGCAGAGGGCGGTGTACTGCGAAGAGCTGGTCATACCGAAGCAGCTTTGGATTTGGCCAGGTTAGCCGGACTTCAACCCGTAGGCGTAATTTGTGAGATTATGCTTGAAAATGGGGAAATGGCCCGGGTTCCTGATCTAGCAAAGATGGCGAAAGAATTTGATATGAAGTTCGTCACCATCAAAGATTTGATTGCCTATCGGAATGAAAATGAGAGCCTGGTAAAAGAAGTGATGGAGGTAAATATGCCTACCATGTATGGCGACTTCACCCTTCACGCTTTTGAAGAAACACTTACTGGAGATATCCATCTTGCTTTAACAAAAGGAAGCTGGACAAAAGACGAGCCTGTACTAACCCGTGTTCACTCCTCCGATTTGATTGGTGATATTTTTGGAGCCAGAAATGCTGATACTAGTGAACTCCTACATCAGGCAATGCTGCAAGTTGAGCGAATGGGAACGGGTATTGTGCTCTATATGAACCGTAACCAGCGAGGTTCTGTGTTGGTTAATCAACTTAGAACTCTGAAGGCTATGCAGGATGGGAAACTTCCTCGTCAACAAGAGGAAATTAACAATAATCCCAAAAAGGGAGACTCCAAAGACTACGGAGTAGGTGCCCAGATACTACGTTCATTAGGGGTTCGCAAATTACAGCTGCTCACGAATAATCCTGTAAAACGGATTGGTATAAAAAGCTTCGGTCTGGAAATTGTGGACCAGATCACTTTTGAAGATGATCTGGATATTTTTAGTCCTAATAAGACTTCTTTGGAAAAATAAAGCTATTTCTCTTCTAGTGGCTTCTCTTCTACCACTGGAGCCTGAGTTTCTTCAACAGTAGATTCTTCTTCTGAAACAGGTTCTTCCAAAACCTCTTCTTCATGATGCGGCATTAGCTGCTTATTGAAGACCAGAAGCGTGATAATGGAAACAGAGATGGCTACGTCAGCCATATTAAAGATGTAAGGGAATACTGGCCAATCATTGATTTCGAGGTTAAAGTGGATGAAATCTACCACGTGTCCATCAAGCAAGCCCCCGTACCCCTCAATAAAACCCATCGTTAATCGGTCTGTTATATTCCCTAATGCGCCTCCAATAACCAGTCCCATAAAAATCAGGTATTTTACAGGCGATTTGTCCATGGTATACAATAGGTATGATAGGATTCCAATTGTTGCCAGAATGGAAATAGAGCTTACAACTGGTGTCGAAAAAATATCAATGCCCATTGCCATACCATCGTTTTGGGTATAGTAAAAAGCCAGCCAGCCATCGATTACATCATAGCGGTGCAACTCCGGAGTAGTGCGTATGATCCACTTTGTAAGCTGATCAATCGCTATTACTAAAACTGCCGGAACAAATAAAGCAGCAAGTTTTTTGGGTGTCAAATTCTGGGGGTTAGCGGCGTTTTAATTTCGCTTCGATACTTAACTGGGTATGAGGTACAGCTTCAAGTCTCCCTTTAGAGATTTTCTTACCAGTCACTTTACAAACCCCATAGGTTTTATTATCGATCCTTTTTAGAGCGTCGTCCAGATACTTTACAAACTTTTTGGTTCGATTGAATAGCATGTATGTCTTTTCCCGCTCCTGAGCATCAGTACCGGCATCAGCCATATGAAATGAATAAGCGGATTCATCAGAAGAGTTTTCCATACTTTCTCTCAAAGTACGCTGCAATGTTTGCAGCTCTTCATCAGCGTCTGCTCTCTTCTTCAAGATGATCTGCTTGAAGTATTCAAGTTCTTTATCGTTATAGGGGGATATTCTTTCAGTTTGTTCCGCTTTATTAGCCATGTCGTTATCTATTAAGAATTAACCGTTCTTCTAATCGAAATGGTGCAATCACTGTCACCAATTTCCCAAATTTTTGTGAAGTCTGCCACTTTTAGGTCTTCAAGTTGTAGCTCTTCAGCTAAAATTTCCTGCTTAATGTATTCGCTCATCGAAACTACTGCCTCTTTTAGCTCATCTTTAGCATCAATTCCAACTGCAATTCGATCCGTTACTTCAAAGTCAGCTTCCTTGCGCATATTTTGAACACGATTCACAAATTCACGTGCAATGCCTTCCTGAACGAGTTCAACCGTCATTTCCGTATCCACGGCCACACTTAAACCCCGCTCGGTTTCCACCTTCCATCCTTCAAGACCTGTCCGAATAATATCAAGACCTTCTCCGTCAATACGAATTGTTTCATTCTCCAAGTCAATATCAATAAACCCTTCTTTTTCAAATAGGGTGATTTCCTCGGTTGATAGCTGTGACACCCTCGATGCCACTGCTTTCATTTTTGGCCCAAGACGCTTACCCAAGACAGGGTAATTAGGCTTCGCACTTTTATGAACGATGCCAGAATCATCATCAACAAACTGAATGTCTTTTACATTAACCTCTTCGAGAATAATATCCTTCACTGAAAGTATTGCATGACGCTCCACCTCATCTTTAATTGGAAGAATAATTCTTGCTAAAGGCTGTCTTACATTCACCTCAATTTGATTTCTAATTCTTAGTACAATAGAAGAAATCAACCGAGCCATATCCATTTTATGTTCGAGGTTTTTGAAAATGGCTGTTTCTTCCACTGTGGGAAAAAATGACAAATGAACCGATTCTTCATCCAGTTTCGAAACCTCATTCAGCCTTTGATACAACCACTCACCCATGAACGGAGCAATAGGACTAATTAATTGGCTGATTGTTTTTAAACATTCATATAAGGTTTGATACGCAGCTGTTTTATCCAGCGTAGTTCCGGACTTCCAGAACCGCCTTCGATTTCTTCGCACATACCAGTTACTCAGCTCTTCCACAAAGGTTTCCATTTCACGGGCAGCCTTGGTAGGCTCATAATCTTCAAAGAACTCTTCTACCTTTTTAATAACAGTGTTCAGGCGAGAGATCACCCACTGATCAATTTCAGGCCGATCCGGAATAGGAATTTGATTGCCCGAGTAATTAAATCCATCAATATTGGCATACAAAGCAAAGAATGAATAGGTATTCACTAGTGTACCAAAAAATTTTCGCTGAACCTCTTCCAAGCCGGAGATACTGAATTTCAAATTGTCCCAGGGAGATGAATTACTCATCATATACCATCGAACAGAATCAGCCCCATACTTTTCAATCACTTCGAAAGGATCTACCGTATTCCCTTTCGATTTACTCATTTTCTCGCCTTTTTCATCAAGCACAAGACCGTTGGAAACTACATTTTTAAAGGCGACCTCATTAAATAGCATAGTTCCTAGTGCATGCAAGGTATAAAACCATCCACGCGTTTGATCGACACCCTCAGCAATAAAATCTGCAGGGTAGTTATAGCTGAATTCATGGTCATTATCATAAGGATAATGCCACTGGGCAAAAGGCATTGAGCCAGAATCGAACCACACATCCAAAAGGTCCGGAACTCTCCGCATGGTACCTCCATCAGGGGCTGGCCATGTAATTTCATCGATGTACGGGCGATGTAAATCCAGTTCCTTGTCTTCCGGAATACCTGCTTTTTCTCGCAGCATCCTCATATTGGAGATACATTCCACATACTCAGGATTTTTGTCACTTTGCCAAATAGGGATAGGAGTTCCCCAGTAGCGCTGTCGGGAAATTGCCCAGTCCACGTTATTTTCCAACCAGGTACCAAAACGTCCTGTACCTGTGTTTTCAGGCTTCCAGTTTATGGTCTTATTTAGTTCCACCATCCTTTTCTTCACATCTGTGGTTTTGATGAACCAAGATTCAACTGGATAACTCATCAACGGTGTACCCTTTCTCCAATCGAATGGGTAGTTGTGGAGATACGTTTCGTGACGGAACATCAACCCTTTTTCTTTGATGGCTCTTGCAATTTCCTTATCAGCATCTTTGAACCATTGACCTTCAAAATCCGGTACTAACTCGGTAAACCTTCCCTCCCTGTCAATGGGATTGAACATAGGAATTCCTGCCTTTTGGCATGAATCGTAATCATCAGCACCATAAGCAGGTGCAGTATGTACTACTCCGGTCCCGTCGTCAATCGTAACATAATCAGCGGGAATTACTTTCCAGGCTTCAGAAGGGTCAATATCTTTTTGCGCATAATCAAAAATAGGGTCATAGGTGCGACCTAATAAATTAAAACCACTTATATCTTCAATGTGTATAAATTCTTCCCCGAATACTCTTTCAACACACCCTTTTGCTACAATGTAGTTCTCACCATTATGGCCCACTTTTGCATACTCCAAATTTGGATTGATAGTGAGTGCCATATTAGAAATCGTCGTCCAGGGCGTAGTAGTCCACGCGAGGAAGTAGGTATTATCTTCCCCGCTTGCCTTAAACTTCACATAAATAGATGGATCCTGAGCTTCTTTGTATCCTAAGCTAACTTCGTGAGATGAAAGTACCGTACCACTCCCAGGAGAATACCACTGGATCTTGTAGCCTTTATAAATCAGACCTTTATCAAATAATTTAGATAATGCCCACCAAACCGATTCGATATATTCATTTTCGAAAGTGATATATGGATTCTCCTGATCCACCCAATACCCCATTCTTGAAGTAAGATCATCCCAAAGATCTTTGTACTTCAATACACTTTCTCGGCATTTGGCATTGTATTCCGCAATTCCGTATTCCTCTACCTGAGAACGACCTTCCAAACCAAGCTCTTTCTCTACCTCAATTTCAACGGGGAGTCCATGAGTATCCCAACCAGCTTTTCGCTCAACTTTAAATCCCTTAAGCGTCTTGTACCTGCAAAAAAGATCTTTAACCGTTCTTCCCATTACATGGTGAATACCTGGCTTACCATTTGCAGTAGGTGGGCCTTCAAAAAAAGTAAAAGGAATTCCATCCTCCCGGCTCTCCAGACTTTTTCTAAAAATCAGGTGCTCGCTCCACCACTTCTGAATCTCAACCTCAGCTTGAGAATAATTCAGTTGTTTTATTTCCTTAAATTTTTTGGTCATAGAGTGCTTTTTTCAAGCGAATCATTGTAAGCCCCAAATATAGGAAAACTTCAAGAAAAGCTTGTGCTCTCAAATTTTAAAAAAATGCTTGTTACCTTAGGCCCCACAGTTCAAATTCTCTTTTAGAATTACAATTTATGAGTTCATACCTGCGACCAATTACTAAAGAAAACCCCTACAAAATTTGTTTTGTATGCCTTGGAAATATATGCCGAAGCCCTACTGCGGAAGGTATTTTCATCCACAAAGTTAAAGAAGCAGGACTTGAGCTCTATTTTTATATCGACTCTGCTGGTACTGCAGCCTACCATACCGGAGAAAGAGCCGATTCAAGAAGCAGGGCTACTGCAGCAGACCATGGAGTAAACCTTCCTTCTATTGCCAGAAGGTTTGAATACACAGACCTCGAAGAATTTGATTTAATCCTGGCTATGGACTCTTCTAATCTCAGAAACATTAAAGAGTTGGATAGAAGGAATCGGTTCACCGAAAAAGTGTTTCTAATGAGAGATTTTGATCCTGAACCAGGAAATAAGGAAGTACCCGATCCTTATTATGGAGGCTCACAGGGATTCGAAAATGTGTTTCAAATTTTAGAACGAAGTAGTATCGCTCTGCTTAATGAATTGAAAGCAGAAATCAAGGATTGAATACTTATTAGTTAATAAGTATCTTCTTACCGATTAATAAGTAGATATGCGCTCAACAAAGGAAACCATCGTTCAGCTTGGAGATGAATTAATACGAAGTAAAGGATACAATGCCTTTAGCTATGCAGATATTTCCAAACAATTAAATGTGAAGAATGCAGCCATCCACTATCACTTCCCTGCTAAAACGGATTTGGCTGAGGCTGTTGTAGAATGGCATGAAGACAGCTTCCAACGGTTCACTGAAAAAGCAGCCCCACGAGGTGCTTCTGATCAAATTAAAATGTTTTTGAACTTCTACGCTTCTATACAGGTTAGTGGAAAACTATGTGTAATTGGGACTTTTGCCACCGATTGGAACTCCATGGATGAGCAAATACAGCAACGAGTCACTAACTTCACAAATGGAGTACTCGAATGGATTACAAATACCCTTGATACAGGCAGAGAGGAAGGGTCACTTTCCTTCAATGCTCCAGCAAAAATTGAAGCGCTAAAAATCCTAACCAACATGTGTGCAGGAACTCAGCTTGCCAGAGTAACTGGAAGCAATGATTTCACTGCGATAAAAAATTCTATCCTGAAAGAAATAATCAATTAAACTTACCTACTAATAAGTATTTATGAAACGAGTTGTTATCACAGGTCTCGGAGCTGTTACTCCGATCGGAAATAATGTAAACGATTACTGGGAAGCGTTAAAAAGCGGGAAAAGTGGTGCCGGACCTATTACAAAATGGGATGCCTCAAAATTTAAAACCCGGTTCGCCTGCGAGTTAAAGGATTTTGACCCGCAGGAATTCCTGCATAGAAATGAAGTCCGAAAAAATGACCCTTATGTAGTTTACGCACTAACTGCTGCACAGCAAGCTATTAATGAATCCGGACTTAATTTCGAAGAAATGGATCGCACCCGTTTGGGAGTTATTTGGGGAACCGGTGTTGGGGGCTTCGATTCTTTTGAAAATGAAGTCATAGATTATGCCCGGGGAAGTGGAGAGCCTCGCTTTAATCCTTATTTCATTGTTAAGACCATCCCTAACATGGCCTCTGGGATTATTTCTATCAAGCATGGCTTGATGGGGATCAATCAAACGGTTATTTCTGCTTGTGCTACTTCGAATTCAGCAATGATGGATGCTTTTAATTACATCCGTTTAGGAAAAGCAGACGTAATTGTATCCGGTGGTTCTGAAGCCGCTATTACCCAGGCTGCGATGGGCGGATTTTCTATAATGCGTGCACTTTCTTCCAGAAATGATGATCCACAAGCTGCATCCAGACCATTTGATGTAGATCGCGATGGATTTGTAATGGGTGAAGGAGCCGGTGCATTAATTCTTGAAGATTACGATCATGCAGTGAAAAGAGGAGCACCAATTATTGCTGAGGTACTAGGTGCTGCAAGTACAGCCGATGCCTATCATCTCTCTGCCACTCACCCTGAAGGATTAGGTGCAAAAACAGCGATGAAACTTGCCCTTGAAGAGGCGGGTATTTCGATTTCTGATGTAGGCTATATAAATGCTCATGCTACCTCAACCCCGGTTGGAGATGTTAGTGAACTGAAAGCGATTAAGGCTGTAATTGGAGATAGTGGAGCAAAACCAAAAATTAGTTCTACCAAGTCTATGACTGGTCACCTTCTCGGTGCTGCTGGTGCAGCCGAAGCTATTGCCAGTATAAAAGCCATTCAGCATAGTATTATCCCTCCTACCATTAATGTGGATAATATGGATCCTGAAACAGAAGGGCTTGATATCGTTACTGGAGAACCAGTAGAAGCGGAAGTAAATTACGCCATGAGCAATACTTTCGGTTTTGGTGGACATAATGCCATTGTAGTATTTGGAAAAGTGTAAGTACGGGTAAGTGATTCCTGAATCCATCCAGTTTTCCATAGAAGAGGCAACCGGTTCAAGAGTAGCTGAACAGGAGGCTCTCCATGGTGGGGATATAAACCAGGCGGTTAAGATTGAAATGGATTCAGGAGATCGGTATTTCTTAAAGTGGAATACATACACTCCGGCTGACATGTTCGAAAAAGAAGCTCTTGGACTAGAACTCCTGGTTTCAGCGAATTCAGAGCTTCACATCCCCGAAGTAATTGGCTTTGGGGATACCTTTCTACTCCTTGAATTTATTGAGGAATCAAACACGGGCAATTCTTTTGAGTTCGGGGTTCAGTTGGCCAGACTGCATTGTAAATCGAACGAACTATTTGGGCTTGATGAACCAAACTACATTGGTAAGCTTCCTCAATCCAATAAGTATCATGCTGATTGGTTAGAATTCTTCATGAGGGAACGCCTCGAACCCCAGGTCAAAATGGCCTTTGATTCCGGAAAACTTCCTAAAAGGTTTTTATCCATTTTCGATCGTGTAATGAATTATACCTATGTGGTTTTCCCGGATGAACCTCCCGCCCTACTTCATGGTGATCTCTGGGCTGGTAACTATATGTTCACAGTTGATGGAAGGATCAGTATTTATGATCCAGCAGTCTATTTTGGTCATCGTGAGATGGACATTGCTATGACTAAATTATTCGGAGGTTTTTCTCAGGATTTCTATAATGGATACAATGAAGAATACCCTTTGAAAAAAGGTTATGAAGAGCGACTCAAACTGTGCAATCTTTATCCTGTTCTGGTTCATGTAAACCTTTTTGGAGGTGGATATATCGGCAAGGCTGAGGCTCTGCTCAAGCAGTTCTTCTAGCTTTTAACTGCCAGTTCCTTCCGTATTACCGGAGCTACTTCTGTAGCAAAAAGCTCAATCGATTTTAAGACCTTTGAGTGCTCTATCGAGCCGACTGTCATTTGCATCAAAAAACGGTCGTGCCCAAATATTTCATGCTGGTACATGATTTTATCAATTACCTGCTGAGGACTTCCCACAAAATTTGCCCCTTCTAAAGTTGTGGAAGCATCAAACTGAGCTCTACTCATTGGAGACCACCCTCGTTCTCTTCCAATTTTATCCATTACCTGTTTAAAAGATGGGAATGAAATGTCTGAAGCTTCTTGTGAAGATTCTGCAATAAAACCATGTGAGTTGATGCTAAGCCTCTGCTTTGGCTGATCATTTTCTGAAGCCCCTCTCTGGTGTAAATCAGCAATCTGTTTGAATTGTGCCGGATAACCCCCAATAATAGCAAGAGCCATAGGTAAGCCCAGAGCGCCGGTTATGTACGCTGATTTTGGTGTACCTCCTACTGCCCTCCAGATTGGGATCCTTTCTTGATATGGTTGTGGATAGATACCACGATCGTCAATAGAGGCTCTAAACTTTCCGCTCCAGGTTATCTTTTCCTTTTCTCTTAATTCCAGTAAGAGCTGAAGCTTTTCTTCAAATAGCTCTTCATAGTCGTTTAGATCATAACCGAACAAAGGAAAAGATTCAATAAAGGAGCCCCTTCCAACGATGATCTCTGCTCTCCCTTTAGAAAGCAGGTCAATAGTAGAAAACTGCTGAAATACCCGAACTGGATCTTCTGAACCCAACACTGTGACCGAACTGCTTAATTTGATACTCGTGGTTTTAATAGCAGCAGCAGCCAGTAAGGTAGTTGGTGAGGATGCCACAAATTCTTCCCTGTGATGCTCTCCAATGGCATAAACATCTAAACCTGCCTGATCTGCTACTTCTATTTCTTCCATCAGATTTGCAAGGCGTTCAGCTGGATGTAGTGTATTGCCCGTTAACAGATCGGGAGTATTTTCAACAAATGTATAGATTCCAAGCTCCATTCGATGGTATTTATGCTATGTATTGTATCTTCAGTTATGGCATACAAAAGAATTATCAGCCTGGTTCCTAGCCTTACCGAATTACTCTTTGATCTCGGACTGGATCGACAGATTATTGGCCGAACCCGGTTTTGTATACATCCTGAAGATAGAGTAAATACTATTTCAATTTGCGGGGGTACTAAAAACCCAAATATCGAGAAGATTCTCTCTCTTAACCCCGATTTGATCATTGCTAATAAAGAAGAAAACCGGAAGTCTGATATTGAAATACTGGAAAGGGAGGTTGAAGTAGTACTTTCTGATATTGGTACTATTGATGAAGGGTTAAAATTCATTCGGTTTATAGGAGAAAAACTGGGCGTGCCTGATTCTTCAAATGCAATGGTAGCCAAGATTGAAGGGCTCCTGGACCATGAAAGAGCCACTAGCACAATAAATACAGCTTATTTTATCTGGAAAGATCCCTGGATGACTATTGGAAACGACACTTACATCCATGATGTAATGGCTCATTATGCCCTTAGAAATGTGTTTGAAGAGCAGAAAAGATACCCAACTACTTCCATGGATGAGTTAATTGGGTTATCACCTGAATTAGTGCTATTGAGTAGTGAACCCTTCCCATTTAGGGAAAAACATATCCGGGAGCTCCAGTCATACTTACCCAACAGCAAAATAATGCTTACTGATGGGGAGTGGTTCAGTTGGTATGGAAGCCGTATGATCCCGGCTTTTGAAGGATTAAACACCTGGCGTTCTTTCTTGTAATATAAGTTCCGTTAGCTTATCGGTATGCTGGAGGAGCCATACCATTTGCCCGGAAATATGCTACCATCTGTCCTCTATGATGAGAATTATGACGTAGTGTTCTAAGTACTGCTGCCGTTAGTTGTCCATTTTCTTCTGCTCCCTGAATAAAGCTTATGAAATCATCAAACTGAGCTGCTGTGTATTCAATTAGCTCTTCCTTACTTAGTCTATCCTCATCACCTGGTTCCCAGGGAATAGGCTCTCTTTTTATCTGAGCGGTAAACCATTCCAGGCTGTAGGCGATATGAAAACCCTGAGCTCTGAAAGTTCTCATCTCTTCTCCGGGCTTATACCCATAGTTTTCTTCCGGCATCGCCTCCATTACCTCGAGCGTAAAGCTTTTTGCATTTTCAAGTTCTTGATTCAGGTACTCATAACTTTTTTCCTCTTTATCGGAAGGTTCATACACAGAATATGCTGATAAAAGAATAGCTAGCGATGAAATTGCTATGATAAAATGGTTTAAGTACTTCATAGGCATAGTGTTATAATAATTGAGCCTATAAAGTGTAGAATTGAGTCTTAAAAGAAAATGAGAAGATTCTCTCTTTAATTAATTTTACTTCTTAAGACATCCCTATAGATGTTAGAATCTATGACTGAAAAACCATACAAGCTACCGATCTCGAGCTTAGACAGGTCTCACAAAGAAAAAAGTCTTTGCGAAGGGCGAAGCGATAGCTAGTCCTGAAGCAATCTTGTGATAGAGTCGTATTCGTGGAGATTGCTTCGTCGATACGATTACTCAATGAGTATACTGCTTTCGAACTCCTCGCAAAAATTCCTTGGAATTAAATAAAATGTTCATCGAATTACCTGACTTCTACAAGCATAACTAAATGGAGATAAATCCGGAATACACCTTCTCCATTCTTTCTTTGATTAATTCATTACCAAGATTCCCAATACTACCTTCATGAGTATGCTTGACTTCCTTTGGAGGTTCAAACGTTCCTTCTTCTATCTCTTTTGCAACCTGTTGATAGGCCTCTCTAAATGGAATACCCTGAAGAACTAATTCATTTACGGCCTCAACAGAAAAAATAAGCCTGTACTTTGGATCGTCAAGGATCTCCTCGTTAACCATAATCTTATCGATAGCATATTCGGAGATATAAAGACAGTCTTTTAGTTCTTTAATCGCCGGGAAAAGAACTTCCTTTAAGACCTGGAAATCTCGATGATATCCTGAAGTAAGGTTTGCAAGTACGGAATTAATAGTGCCTGGAAGCGCCTTTATAAGATTTGTTTTGGCACGGATTAGCTCGAATACATCCGGATTTTTCTTATGAGGCATGATACTAGATCCTGTAGTCAGGTCATCAGGTAGTTTAAGAAACGCAAAGTTTTGACTGTTATATAAACATACATCCGAGGCAAATTTATTGAGTGTACCTGCTAGTGAAGCCATAGCGAATGCCATAGTTTGCTCTACTTTGCCACGCCCCATTTGTGCGTACACAACGTTTACGTTCATTCTATCAAAACCAAGGAGGCGGGTAGTCAAGGATCGGTCGAGGGGAAAGGAAGAACCATACCCTGCCGCTGACCCTAAAGGATTTTGATTTACAATGGTATGCGTAGCCTGAACTAATACGAGGTCATCTACCAAGTTTTCGGCGAACGCTCCGAACCACAATCCGAAACTGGACGGCATCGCGGCTTGGGTATGGGTGTATCCAGGAAGTAAGGTTTCTTTGGTAGCCTCACTCTGTTTCAACATTGCTATAAACAATTTTTTTGTTAAAGATGCAATCTGAATAAGCTCTGCACGCAAAAAAAGTTTTATATCGAGTAGTACCTGATCATTCCTGGATCTCCCTGAATGCACCTTTTTCCCAACATCTCCCAATACCTTTACAAGCATTAACTCAATCTGAGAATGGACATCTTCCACTCCTTCTTCTATCTCAAAGTGTCCTGTTTTAATAACTTCTTCCTGAATTCTTGTCAACTCTGCTACCAAGACTTCTAATTCCTCCTTCTCAAGCAATCCTACAGATTCAAGCATAGTGATATGTGCGATGGTACCCTGAACGTCATATTTAGCCAGTTCTAGATCCAATTCACGATCCATACCTACAGTAAAGCGCTCGATAAGAGCGTCTGTTTTAATTCCTTTTTCCCACAGTTTTTTACTACTCATAACTCTTAATTGTCATTCTGAGCGGAGCGAAGAATCTACAAGACCCACCCCTAAATCCCCTCCCAAGAGGGGACTTTCCAATTCTATTTAATTTCCAACCCGTCCAAAAGTTCAAGGTAAATTTCTATCCCGTCTTCGATTTCATTCAAATAAATAAATTCATCAGCAGTATGCGAGCGACGAGTATCACCCGGCCCTATTTTGATACATGGAAAAGGCATATGCACTTGATCCGACATTGTTTGAGAACCATAGCTGCGAATACTCAGCTCCTTTCCCTTCTGCACAATGGGGTGATTTGGATCAATTCCGGAGGCATTCAAATTCAATGATCTCGGAGTTATTTCACTTTTAATATACTTTCTGATGATTTGAACTACTTCTTCATTTGAATAATGCTCATTAGGGCGGACATCAACCACAAAACGGCACTCATCCGGAACTACATTATGCTGGGTTCCGGCCTCAATCTGGGTAACGGTCATATTAATTTTCCCCAGTACATCCGACTTCTTATCAAACTCAAAGCTCTTAAACCACTCGATATCCTTCATAGCTTTGTAGATCGCGTTTTCACCTTCTCCTCTTGCTGCATGTCCGCTTTTGCCATGAGCTACTCCATCTAACACTACCAGTCCCCGTTCTGCAATAGCCATATCCATAGAAGTAGGCTCACCAACTACTCCAACATCAATTAGTCCTAATTCTTCCAATACAATAGGGACTCCATTTTTCCCTGAAGATTCTTCTTCCGCAGAAGCCAAAAACACCAGGTTATAAGATTGCTCCTTTTTGGCTAGTTCGAGAAACACATGAAGCAAACTTGTCAACGGGCCACCAGCATCATTACTTCCTAAGCCAATCAATTTCCCATCTTTTATAGTTGGTGAAAAAGGATCATAGCTCCACTTAGAAGTGGCTTTTACGGTATCATGATGAGAATTGAGAAGCACCGTTGGTTTAGATGATTCTTTTTCTCCCGCCCATACCCATACATTGTTCTTTCTTCGTTGGGATTTAAAACCGTTAGAGTTTAAATATTCTTCAATAAGAGAAGCCGTTTCATGCTCTTCTCCGCTGTAAGATTGAATCCCAATCAGCTTTTTTAAAAACTCTATCGCTAATTTAGAACTCATAGACTCTCTCATTTCACCAGCCTTGTTCCTTTTGTACTATCCTTGATATCATCGGCATGCTTGATGGTCACTCTATTCACCCCGGCTTTCAGTGCCTTAAATCCAAGATCCAGTTTAGGAATCATTCCATTATTGATAATATCAAGGCCTTTTAAATGACGATAGAGGTATAAATTCATTTCTGTTACAACCTTATCTCCATTCATAACACCTGGCTTATCAAAACAGAGAATAAGTTCTACATGAAAGTTTTCAGATAGCGCCCTGGCTACATAAGAAGCAATGGAATCGGCATTGGTATTCAGCATATTCCCGTTACCATCGTGAGTAAGTGGAGCCAGTACTGGAACCCAATCCAACTCCAACATATTAGTAAGAACGCGATGATTTACCGATGAAATATCACCCACCCATCCAAAATCAATAGGTTCAGGACTTCTTTTAATGGACTGAACAATATTTAAATCCGCGCCAGTAAGCCCAACAGCATACACATGCTTTTGCTGAAGTTTTGCTACAATCTTTTTATTAATAAGCCCTCCATACACCATCGTAGCTACTTCCAACATTTTCGCACTTGTAATTCTCCTACCCTCTATCATTTCCGATTCGATACCAAGCTTTTCGGCTATTCTGGTTGCAGTTACTCCGCCTCCATGCACTAATACTTTCTTCCCTCTCATAAGTGAGATTTGGTAAAGGAATCGCTCCAGACTTGCATCATCTTCTGCGATCTTACCTCCAATCTTTATCACTTTTACTGAATGCATTCTTAAAAAGCCTCCAAAATCTTTTTTAGTACTGTTTGCATAGATACAATCCTATTTGCCGCCTCCTCGATAACTATACTTTGTGTACTATCCAATACGGAATCTTGTACAACTACATTTCTACGGACAGGAAGACAATGCATGAATTTAGCATTATTTGTAAGATTCATTTTATCCGAACTTACCATCCAGGAAGAATCTTTTGTTAAAACCTGACCATATTCTGAAAAACTGCTCCAGTTCTTGGCGTAAATAAAATCAGCTCCTTCAAATGCTTTGTTTTGATCATACTCTGGTGTTAATCCGTGCATATATTCAGGAGCTAGTTCATACCCTTCAGGATGTGTAACTGTGAGGTCTACGTTGGCTATGCTCATCCATTCAACAAAGGAATTTGCCACAGCTTGGGGAAGAGCCCTGGGGTGTGGAGCCCATGTTAATACTACCTTTGGTCGATCCGTTTCTTTGTATTGATCGATGGTGATCAAATCGGCAAAGGCCTGAAGTGGATGCCCTGTTGATGATTCCATATTTACTACAGGCACCCCGCAGTAGCTTACAAATGCGTTTAGCGTCTGCTCGGCATAATCGGCTTGCTTATCCTTCAAGCTGGCAAAGGCCCGAATAGCAACAATATCGAAATAAGAACCAATTACAGAAGCAGCTTCTTTAATATGCTCTGCACTATCACCGTCCATCACAGTACCATCTTCAAACTCAAGCTTCCAACCTCCCGAGTTGATATCCAGCACTACCGTATCCAGCCCAAGATTTTGTGCAGCCCGCTGAGAACTCAACCTCGTTCTTAAACTTGGATTCAGAAATAACAAACAGATTGATTTATTCTTCCCAAGCTCCCTCCAAGCAAAGGGATTCGCTTTTACTTCTTTTACCTCCAACAAAGCATCCGAAAGATTTGGGAGATCTTTGCTACTCAAAAAGTGATTCACTTCAGTACCTCCTTCAGGCTTTCAATAAAGGTGTCCGCTTCTTTAGTAGAGATGTTTAATGGGGGAAGCAAACGGATGGTATTTTTATTAGAAGATGATCCTGTAAATATTCTTTGCTCATACAAAAGCCTCTTCCTCATTTCTGCAACAGGAGCATCAAATTCAATCCCAATCATTAATCCACGTCCTCTAATTTCTTTAATTTGTGTGATATGCGACAATTGCTGAATAAGATACTCTCCAACTTCACGAGCATTCTGAATCAGTTTCTCATTTTCTAACACTTCAAGAACTGCAATAGTAGCCGCGCATGCCAAATGGTTACCTCCAAAAGTAGTCCCCAACATACCGTATTTAGATTCAAATTTTGGGTCGATTAATATCCCCCCTACCGGAAACCCATTACCCATTCCTTTCGCCATGGTAATTACATCAGGCTGAACAAAAGCATGTTGATGAGCAAAGAACCTACCTGTTCTACCAAACCCTGATTGTACTTCGTCGAGGATAAGTACTGTATTTGTGTTGTCGCAAATAGTTCGGAGATGCTTCAGAAATTCAGCGCTGGGCTCAACAATGCCACCTACTCCCTGGATGCCTTCAATAATCACACAGCAATAATCTCCCTGAGTTAGTGCCGTTTCTGTTGCTTCAAAATCTTCGAAAGATAACCTGGTAACTTCTGCTCCTTCATTAACCGGGAATAGAATGTTCGGGTTATCGGTAGCAGCAACAGCCAATGATGTTCTTCCATGAAAGGCTCCATCGAAAGCAAGAATTTTCTTACGTTGGTTAAAAGCCGAAGCTACTTTAAAAGCATTTTCTATCGCCTCAGCCCCTGAGTTTACCAGGAACAAATTCCAGTTTGCATAACCTGATGCTTGCCCAAGTTTGTAAGCGAGTTCCTTTTGTACTGCAATAGGAACAGAATTTGAATAAAACCCAAGCTTTCCCAGTTGTTTGGAGATCCTTTCTACATAATGAGGGTGCCCGTGGCCAATTGAAATCACAGCATGACCACCATAAAAATCCAGGTATGCATTGTGTTGGCGATCAAATACCAGGCAGCCATCTGCCTCAACCGGTTCTACATCAAATAGAGGATAAACATCAAATAATTTCATTCGTTTATTTCAATAGAATCTTTTCGTTGTCCCTTTTATAGTATAAGAGTTCCCCTCCATGGGAGGGGACAGGGGTGGGTTTCTTTTAATCCAATTTTGGATCTCAAGCAAACAATGATCTGTACTATTCTTAGCATCTGTTTCTGAAAATCTCAGAATATTGACTCCAAGGTCATTTAAGACTTGTTCGCGTTTGTTATCATACTCAATTTTAAAGCTATGACTGTCTCCATCAATTTCGATTGCAAGTCTTAATTCCTTACAAAAAAAATCAACAATGTAGGTGTGAATAGGTTTTTGCCTGTCAAAATCAAACCCAAGAATTTGTTTTCCTTTTAAGCCCACCCACAATTCTATTTCTCCGGGAGTCGAGTTCTTTCTTAGATGTCGCGCCTTTTTGACCAACCCTTTTTTATATGGAATTATGTCTGGTTTCCTGGTCATTTTTTGACCCACCCCTTAATCCCCTCCCAGGAGAGGAATTTATCTTGCTCAAATATGTATAACTGTGTATGTATCAAAATTTTGAGTTGCTGATATTTCATTCTGTAATTCTATTTATTTTTTCGAAAGAAGCCACGATACCTTTAATAAGGGCTGAGCTTAGTCCCTGGTGTTCCATTTCATTTAACCCCGCAATGGTGCACCCTTGTGGAGTTGTAACTTTATCGATTTCTCTCTCAGGGTGAGCGCTTCCCTCTACTAGTAATGAAGCTGCTCCTCGTGCTGTTTGCATTGCCAGTTTTTGAGCCTCTTCAGCTTCAAAACCCAATTCTATTCCTCCCTGAGTTGCAGCTCGGATATATCTCAAAAAGAAAGCAATTCCACTGGCTGCCAATACCGTAGCAGCTTTCATCAATCGTTCTTCAATAATAAGCGTTTCACCTAATGACTTAAACATGGATTCAATAACCTCAAGGTGTTCATCACCAGGTTCATTCGCACAAATACATGTCATCGACTCCGCAATGGCTGCTGCGGTATTAGGCATCGTTCTGATGATAGGGAATTCATTTTCAACATAGGATTGGATAAGCTCAAGCGAAACTCCGGTAATCGTTGATACCAACACATGATGAGCCGGATCCAAAGCACTCTCAATTTCCTTTAATAATCCCTCCAACTGTTTGGGCTGGACGCATAGGATGAGATACTTCGAACTTTTTACAGCCTGTATATTATCTGAAGTAACCTCAAAACCTTGCTCTTTTAACTCGTTAAGCTTTGAGGTATGTCGGCGGGTAAGGATAATGCAGCCTTCACCATGCTCTTTGGCGAGCCCTCTGGCCACCGCAACACCTAAGTTGCCCGCTCCCAAAATGGCAATATGATTATTGGTACACATAGTTAAAAAGCCGATGATTTAAGTTTTAGTCCGGTGGTTTCATCCAAACCGAACATGAGGTTCATATTCTGAACCGCCTGACCTGAAGCTCCTTTTAATAGATTGTCAATTACTCCAATTATAAAAGCCTGGTTTCCTTCCTTTCTCACATGAACCATGGCTTTATTGGTATTCACTACTCTTTTCACGTCAGGTTCTGAATCAGAAACCTGCACAAATGGATGGATACCATAAAAATCCTGATAGAGTGCTTTTAATTCTTGCTCAGAAGCATCAGTTACCGTATAACAAACAGCCAAAATCCCACGCGTAAAAGCTCCGCGCATCGGAATAAAAAGAACTTTCTGATCAAAATCCTGCTGAAGTTGTTCTAAACTCTGTTTGATTTCTCCCAAGTGTTGGTGTGTGAATGCCTTATATACCGAAGCATTATTACTTCTCCAGCTAAAATGCGTGGTTGAAGTTGGATTTTGACCAGCGCCGGTGCTTCCCGTGATCGCTGAAATATGCACTGAATCTTGAATAAGCCCGGCCGATGCGAGAGGCAGAACAGACAATTGAATGCATGTAGCAAAACAGCCCGGATTTGCTACATATCTAGCTGATTTTATCTCTTCATGGTTGAGTTCAGGTAATCCATATATAAAGTTGTGATCTCCTTTTAATCTGAAATCCGAACTTAGATCAATAATTTTAGCTAAAGAGGGAATGATTCCTTCTTCCACAATCCCTTTTGATTTCCCATGTCCTGAACACAGGAAAACAACCTCCACATTTTGATCGAGCGTATCTGAAAAAATGAGTTCAATTTCACCTTCTAAATCCGGATGAGCTTTGGAAACAGCTTCTCCGGCATGACTCCCACTCACAACCGAAACCAATTCTACTTCTGGATGATGAACCAGCAATCTCAATAATTCTCCTGCAGTATATCCGGCTCCTCCTATGATTCCTACTTTAATCATTATCCTGCACTCCTTGTTGTATGAGGGTGGCATTACTCAGGATTTTAGTGAAGCCCTTTACGTCTTCTCCACTCCAACCCTGGTTCATTTCTCCATATTGACCAAACTCAGAAGCCATTAAATCAAAATTTGATTCAATTCCCTGAAGCTCAAACTTTTTGGCTTCCAGTTTTACAAATACCTTACCGGTTACTTTGTTCTGTGTATGATCCAAAAAAGCTTCGATATCTCTCATGACCGGGTCCAGAAATTGGCCTTCGTGCATTAGCATTCCATACCATTCTCCTAACTGATCTTTCCAGTAAAGCTGCCATTTGCCCAGCACATGCTTTTCCAACAACTGATGTGCTTTAATGAGAATCAATGGAGCTGCCGCTTCAAAGCCTACTCTTCCTTTAATACCAATTATGGTATCACCCACATGGATATCTCGACCAATACCATAGGGAGCAGCCAGGTTATTTAGTTTCTTTATAACCTCAACAGGAGTTAATGATTCTCCGTTAATGGTTATTGGTTCTCCTTTATGGAAACCAATCTCAACTATTAACTCTTGACCATTAACTATAGAAGTTGGCCATGCGTCTTCTGGTAAATATTTGTGAGAGGTAAGGGTTTCAGCCCCTCCAACTGAAGTCCCCCAAAGTCCCTGGTTTATGGAGTACTTGGCTTTCGTCCATTCCTTGCTGATACCATGCTTTTCCAGGTAAGCTACTTCTTCTTCGCGACTCAGTTTTTGATCACGTATAGGAGTAATAATCTCCATTTCAGGTGCAAGCACATTGAATACCAGGTCAAAACGAACCTGATCATTTCCGGCGCCGGTGCTTCCATGTGCAATAGCTTCTGCTCCAATCTCTTTGGCATATTCAGCAATAGCAATTGCCTGAAATACTCGCTCAGCACTTACAGATAGAGGATAAGTATGATTCTTAAGCACATTTCCTGCTATTAGATACTTAATTCCCTTTTGGTAGAATTCCTCTTCTACATCAATACAGATGTGGTTTTTGATCCCAAGATCGTTGGCTTTTTTTGCCAATTCTTTCTGCTCTTCTGCATCAAATCCCCCGGTATTTACAGCTGCGGTATATACCTCGTAGCCTAAGTCTTTTGCAAGGTGGATGGCACAATAACTGGTATCGAGTCCGCCACTAAAGGCGAGTACAACTTTCTTCATGGTAGTAATAATGTTTTTGCATTAGAGAAGGCTTTTCCAAAAGCCTGTTTCTTAAGTTTAACCCAGCGATAGAACTTCTTGATGTTTTGTTCTCTTACTGGCTTTGGATTTTTGTTGGGTTGAGACGGATCAAAAAGCATCCCGGTACACAGGCAATTCTTCCTCTCATTGCGGGTGAGGATATCATAATTCGGGCAGCTTTGGCATCCCTTCCAAAAGGTCTCATCTTGAGTTAACTCTGAAAAGGTAACAGGGCGATAACCCAAATCGGAATTGATCTTCATCACAGGAAGGCTGGTAGTTATGCCAAATAATTTAGAATTAGGATATTTCTTCCTTGATAACTCGAAGGCTTTAGCCTTTATCTTTTTTGCTAGCCCTTGCCCACGATAATCCCAGTGTACAATTAGTCCTGAATTGGCCACGTATTTTTTGTTTTCCCAAATTTCGATATAGCAAAACCCTGCGAGATTTTCCCCATCCAGGGCAATAACAGCATTCCCGTTTTCCATCTTTGTTTTGATGTACTCCGGTTCCCTTTTCGCTATTCCTGTTCCCCGTTGTTTAGCAGCTACCTCAATCAGATCACAAATGGCTTGGGCGTAGCCAAAATGAGATGAATTTGCGTATTGAATATTTATAAAGGACATGATTGTGAATGAGTGAATGGGCTGTATGATACACAGCAGTTAACATTGTTCGTTCGAGATGGATGGGCGCCATATCTGGATATGACTTATGTAAACTATTACCGCCGCCGCGGAAACCGAGGAGTCGGGATTCGAACAATGTTATGTGCAAGAGTGAATTGCATGCGTCAAAGAAACGGAATTGATTTTTTAAATCCAATAACCCTGTATAAAAGTTTTTAGAGTGGGTTTATTGCCCATTTTGAAAAAGAAAAGTTGTCATCCAGAGCAAAGCGATGGATACACACAAACTGAAACTAGCCATTGTTTAATCATGAGGACTCTTCTCCCGACTCCAGTCGGGATCTGAGTGACTAGAAATGACAAAGAAAAAATAAATCATTATAGTCTTCTCCATGCTCAAACATCTTCTCACTCTACTTTTAGCGGTTCTCCTTGCTATGCCTATCATAGCTCAGGATAGCCTACATATCAACCTGGTGGAAAACCATAATAATTGGGGGTGGGAGGCATGGGTAATGGATAATGGTCTAATCTCTATTTCTACCGTTCCAGCTATTGGTGCTCGAATTATGGAATATGACCTTGGCAACCACTCTTCTATCTTTGTAAATCCGGATGAGCTGGGCAATACTTACACTCCGGAATCCAATTCTGAGTGGCCTAATTTCGGCGGCTTCAAGAACTGGCCAGCCCCTCAAAGCCGATGGAACTGGCCTCCCCCTCCTACCTTGGATTTTGGAGTTTATGAAGCAGATACTTCTGCTACTTCAGATTCTATAAGTATCACAGTAACAAGTCCTGTAGAACAATGGCGGGCAGCCGATTTACGCTTCCAGCGCCGGACAACTATGTATAGAAATACTAGCCGTGTTAAGGTTGAGCAAATAATCATAAACGAAGGAAGTTCCTCACAAGAATGGAGCGTGTGGGATGTAACTCAAAACATAACTAATCATCCCGGAGAAACTGATTTTGAAAATTTCTGGGTGTATTTCCCAATCAATCCCAATAGTCTGTTTGGAGATGACGGAGTTAAAATCAGTGCCAATTCCTCAGCCTGGGTTGGAGAAGTAGCTGATGGCATTTACGGAGTTCAGTTTAAGCCCGAGGCCAAGAAAATTTTTGCTGACTCACATATAGGTTGGATTGCTTATGTAGATGAACGAGAGAATTATGTATATGCGAAAACTTTTCAGATTGATGAAGAAGCAGAATATCCGGACGATGGTGCGCGGGTAGAGGTGTGGATTAATAACAATCCTTATTACCTGGAAGTGGAAGTACTAAGCCCCATTGTATCTCTTTCTGCCAATGGAGGCAACTATACCTTTACCGAAGACTGGTGGGCCGCTAAAATCGAAGGTGGACCTGTTTTGTCGGTTACGAATGCAGGAGCCGCAACCCGCTTTGAATATTCTCCTTCTATTGGACGATTGACAGGTGCATTTGGAGTGTTTCATGAAGCCTACGCTCAACTTGAATACCTTGATAGCTCCGGTGGGGTTATTACAAGCACGAATCCTATAGAGGTTAGTCCGCTGGAAACTTTTGTTTATGATGAACCTTTTAGTCCACTTGAAGGCGTTGATTCCGTTCGAATGGTGCTTGTGGATGAAGCTATGGAATTGATTGGAGTCCTGATCTCAGAATCGGTAGAGGTACTGCTCACTTCGAGTGAAGAGGCTGCTGATATACCAGCGACTTTTGAGTTAATGCAAAACTATCCTAACCCATTTAATCCTACTACTACTATTGGCTATGTACTTCCTAAAGCAACCGAAGTAAAACTTGAGGTATTTACCTTGCTGGGACAATCGGTAACTGTCCTCGAAAATGGGTTTAAAACTCGTGGGAGTCATTCCGTCTCATTTGATGCTTCTGCGCTACCAAGCGGGGTGTATCTATATCGTATATCTGCTGGTGAATTTGCTGATGTAAGAAGAATGGTATTGGTGAAGTAGCTTAGAACACATACTTCTTTCTATCTGATCCATCCCAACTTAAACGTATTCCCAAATCCCTACTTGGGAATATGTACTTACTTGTCTTTTGAAGCTGGAGCTTCTCACCCCGCATTCCGAAGGTGGATCTTCGGAATGAGATGAAGTGTTATAACTTTCATTTTAATATCCACCTCCAGCATAAATTCAGTAAAGGTAGCTTGGCTAGTTAGGAGAGGATCGGCAATCTAAATATCTATTTCCTCATATATTAACCACTCATTCTTATAATAGTAAAGTACTGTTATGGCCGCTTCTCCATAAATAATAACTGGTACTGAACCATTTAAAATAGTAGGGAAGATGCCTTCTGGACCTTTTCTGGTTCTGTCAGTCAAATACCTAAACTCGGATAAATCTTTATTAAACCCAAAAATCCCATCGTAAGCAATCATTCCAAAACTTCCACTATAATCAGGATCTATTCCTAGAGATTCAAAGTCTATACCAAGATAATCAGTAATGCTTATCATACTCCTTATTTCATATTCTACATCGTAAGGATCTTTTTTTGAGTCGACTACAAATATTAGATATTTCTGTTCTTCTTTTATTCCCCAAAAAAGGAAACTCGCTGGTCTCGGAGTGTTATCAAAATAGTCCGTTGTTGTATTATAAGATCTTGTTATAATATCGAATAAATAAGGGGTGCCCTGCCCACCATATATACTTGGATTTTGGAATAGTTCATTGCTTATAGGTTTTACATCAATTTCGGTTGCAAAATCAAGTATCTCTTTTGGGTACTCCAAATAAATTGATGCGCTTTCTTTTTTTTCCTGCCCGAAACAAGCTTCTAAAAATAGAAACAAGAAGAACACAACTTTCAATATTGTAAAATAAATCTTCATCTTTTTGCTTTATTAATCTTGTTCCGTAACTCTGCTGAGAAACCTATTGGTTTACCTGACCAAATTGAACTTCTCTTCTCTGATTCAAATGCACCACTATAGCTGGAATTATAATTAAAATTATGAAAGGAGATAAGATCGCAATATGGTCAATTGCCGTGATATTTTTTTCTGTTCGCAAAAAAAACCAAGAAACTATAGGTGCGATACAGATCAAAAAGAGCCCAGCGAGACGCTGGAACCAGTTTTTAATTACATGCTTGCGCATTCTATGACAAAATCAAGTAAAATATAGGACGGTATTAAGCGGCAAATTGATGGCTTACTACATATGGGCTTTGACGGTTTATCACGGCGAAAGCTCGTTGTACCAGTTTAAATTT